>NZ_JBSFNC010000028.1:0-82877 GCF_053586895.1 Amycolatopsis sp. NPDC003731
CAGGCGACGCAGGACGACGGCGAAGACGGCGACACCGCGGCGTCGCTCGCGGACTCCCTGCGGGCGCCGCGGGGCGGCGGGGCGGCAAGGCTGGCTGGTGCGACCGCGCCAAGGCTGGCGGGGGCAGGGGGCCGCCGGGCCGCGGGGCGGCGGCCGCGGCGGGGCGGCCGCGGCGGGGCGGCGGGGCTGGCTGCGGCGGGTCAGCGGGTGCGAGCCGGGTGGCAGGGGCGCTGCGTGGCGGTCGGCCAGCGCGGCGCTCGGCCCGGCGAGGTCGGCAGCACGTCGGATCGGCAGGGTCAGCCGCCGACGCGTAGAGCCGCACTCGCCCCGCGGCTTGCCAGAGCTGCCTCTCGAGCTCCCGAATCCGTGCGCTCGCCTGCGCCGACCTGTGGCCGCTAGTCCGAACCGCCCGGCTCGCTGCCGCCGAGGGCGCGGTCGACCAGAGCGCCCGCCGCGCCGGTGTAGCCGGCTGGGTCGAGCAACTCGTCCAGCGCGGCCGGTGTCAGCACGCTGGTGATGGCGGACACCTCCTCCAGGACGTCCCGGAGCGGCCGGTCCTCGCGCACCGCCCGCCGGGACGCCTCGCCCAGCAGCTCCTTGGCCGTCGCCTTGCCGAGCAGCGGCGCGAGTACCGCGGAGAGCCGCTCGGAGACGATCAGCCCATGGGTCGACGCCAGGTTCGCCCGCATCCGCCCGGGCTCCGCGGTGAGCCCGCGCGCCAGCTCGGCGGCGGTGTGCGCGGCGCCGCCGGTCAGCCGGAGGCACTCGCGCACCAGCTGCCACTCGGCGTGCCACACCCCGGCCGACCGCTCGTCCTCGGCGAGCATCGACTGCGTGACCCCCGCGGCCAGCACGGGCACCTGCAGCGCGGCCGACCGGATCAGCGTCGCGAGCACCGGGTTCCGCTTGTGCGGCATCGCCGAGGAACCGCCCCGCCCATCGGCGGCCGGTTCGGCGACCTCGCCCAGCTCGGTCCGGCTGAGCGTCTCGACGTCGACGGCCAGCTTCCCCAGCGCCCCGGCGGCGAACGCGAGCGCGCCGACGAGGTCCGCCACCGGCGTCCGCAGCGTGTGCCACGGCAGCACCGGAGCGGCCAGTCCGGTCTCCTCGGCGAACGCGGCCGTCAGCCGTTCCACGTAGTCGCCGGCGTCCGCGTCGCGAGCAGGCCCCGGTACGCCGAGGTCCGCGGCGAGTGTGGTGGCGTCGCCCCCGCCCCCGCCCCCGCCCCCGCCCGCCTCGCCGGCCAGGCGTGCGTACTCGACGTACGCCGCCAGCGTTCCGGCCGCGCCGCCCAGCGAGACCGGCAGCCCGCCGTCGAGGACGCGCCGGATGCGGACGGCCGCGTCCAGCACCAGCTGCCGCCAGCCCGCGGCCTTCAGCCCGAACGTCGTCGGCACCGCGTGGGCCGTCAGCGTCCGGCCGGCCATGGTCGTGTCCCGGTGCGCGCGGGCCAGCTCGGCCAGGGCCTCGGCCGTGGAGTCGAGGTCGGCGGCGAGCGGCCGCAGCGTCCGGTCGGCGACCAGCATCATCGCGGTGTCGAAGATGTCCTGGCTGGTCGAGCCGCGGTGCACGTACTCGGCCGCGCCGGGCGCGAGCTCGCCGACGGCCGACGTCAGCGCCTTCACCAGGCCGACCACCGGGTTCGCGGTCGCCCGCGCCCCGCGTGCCAGCTCGGCGACGTCGATCCGCGCCTTGCCCGCGGCCTCCGTGATCGCCTCGGCAGCCTCCGGCGGCACCGTCCCGAGCCGCGCCTGCGCCCGCGCGAGCGCCGACTCGGCGTCGAGCATCGCGCGCAGCCAGGCCTCGTCTCCGGTCGACGCTTCGGCCGGCGTACCGACCCGTACCGGGGACAGGAGTCCCGAATCGCGGTCGACGGTCATGGCGTCAGCATCGCACGCGCCCGCCCTCGGCCGCGGCCGCACGACCGGGTCTGGCACGCTCACTCGCCATGACCAGCGCCCCGTCCATCGAGGACACCGCCGGCTCCGAATCCCGGGCCATCGCCGCCGAACGGCTGACCTTCTTCTCGGACGCCGTCGTCGCGATCGCGATCACGCTGCTCGCGCTCGAGCTGCCGCTGCCGGAGGGCGCCACCAGCGCCGAACTGCTGCGGTCACTCGGTCATCACCAGTCCGAATACGTCTCCTTCCTGATCAGTTTCATCGTCATCGGCGGCCACTGGCGCGCCCACCACCGGCTGTTCAACTACGTCACCACGCTCGGCGGCGGCCTCGCCCGCCTCACCTTCGGCTGGCTCCTGATGCAGGTGATCATGCCCTTCGCTACGAAGGTGATCGCCGAAGACGGAGCGTTCGAGTTCCGGTTCGTCTTCTACGCCGTCGTGCAGGTCATCGCGTTGACGCTGTTCCTCCTCATGGCCCGGCAGATCCAGCGGAACCACCTGTACCGCGCGGACACCCCGCCGGAGCTCTTCGGCGCGGTCTACCGCGGGATCGGTGCGATGACCGCCGCCTTCGCCGTCTCCATCCCGGTCGCCTTCTTCACGCACTGGGCCTACGCGTGCTGGATCGTCGTTCCCCTCGTGGTCAGCCTCCTTTCGCGCTTCCGCCGCCGGTCGGCAGCCGCCTGAGCCGTCACTCGCCGGTTGCGCCGTCGATCCGCTCGCGGACCAGGTCCGCCTGGCCGATGTGCCGCGCGTACTCGCCGATCATCCGCAGCATCAGCCAGCGCAAGGTGAACGGTTCGCCGGTGCTGCGCCGGGTGCCTGTCTGCTCCAGCGAGCTGGCCGCGACGATCTCGCGGGAGCGCGCACATTCGGCGTGCCACAACGAGAACGCCTCGTCGACGTCGCCGCCGAGGTCCGTGAAGTCCTGCTCCGGGTCGTCGTCGGAGTAGTAGAGGTTCGGGATGTCCTCGCCGGTGAACTGGATCCGGAACCACCAGCGTTCGCAGCCGGTGAGGTGCCGCAGCAGCCCGTGCAGGGTCAATGTGGACGGTGGCACCGAGCGCTCGGACAGCTGCTCCGGGGTCAGGCCGGCGCACTTCAGCTCGAAGGTGCGCCGGTAGTAGTCGAGGGTCTCGGTGAGCGCCTGACGCTCGTCCGCGACCGGAGCCGGGTCGATTCTGGGCCCGGTCAGGCGCGGGGGAGACGTCACCGGGGTCGTGTGTTCGGTCATGAGCGGAGCGTGCCACAGGGGTACGACAGTTTCGGTTCGGCCGGGTGGTCGGTGACCGGGCAACCTGCGCAAAACCGCAGTTCAAGCACGGTTTCGCGAACCCGGTAACGAATCTCGGGGTGCGACGATCTGATCTTCGTCACCCTGCTGCGCACGCCAGTTTCACCGGTCGGAGCGGCACCCCTCGGTTCGGAACCAGGAGATCACGAATATGCAGCGAACCGGACGAAGAACCGCTGTGCTGGCCGCGCTGACGACAGCGGCCCTGTGCGTGACGCCCGCCGTCGCGTCCGCGGCCCCGCCCGCGAGCACGATCGACGTCAGCGCGACCACCGTGCACGCGGGCACCACGTTCACGGTCACGGAGCAGCTGACCAACCCGACGGACTTCACGGTCACGGGCGCGAAGGCGGCGCTCTACGTGAAGGAGAAGCCGATCGCCGACGTGGTGGACCTGGTCTCCTGCACCGGGGCGATCGCACCGTGCGCGCCGTACCTCAGCAGCTTCCGCGGCGGCGTCGGCGACCTGGGCGCGGGCGAGAGCCGGACGGTGACGTTCACCTTGCGCGTCAAGGACGACGTCGCGCCCGGCCAATTCACCCTCCAGCACCAGTTCGCCGGCGACAACTACGCGTTCAGCGTGGAGGACGGCCCGGCCGTCACGATCGCTCCGCCGGACGAGGCCGACGTCAAGGTCGCGCTGACCGCCACCCCGCGCGCAAGCCTGGTCGCCCGCGTCGACTACGTGATCAAGGTGTCTAACACCGGTCCCGCCACCGCGACGGGCGTCCGCGTGACGGCCAACCCGGGCGCGGGCCGCACGGTCGCTTCGACCACGGGCTGCACCCGCTCGGGCGCGACGCTGAACTGCGCGATCGGCACCTTGGCCTCGGGTGCGTCGGCGACGGTGAAGTTCACGTCCGAGGGCGGTTTCTTCGCGTGGGGCGCGTTCACGGCGACGGCCCAGCGAGCGGCGAGCGCGCCGGCGGACCCGGAAGCGGCCAACGACAAGGCGTCGAAGAAGTGCACTGCCTACACGGGCCTGATCGTCCAGTGCTGACGGCGTGACGCGCGGGGCCTAGCCGGGCCCCGCGCGTTCGTCCACAGAGGATCAGAGCATGATCCCGTCGAGAACGACGTCGTAGGCCCTGCGTGCGTAGCCACAGGCGGCCTCGGCGATCACCCGAGCACGACGTTGTTCTGCCGTGCGGCCTCGGGCAGGTAGGGCGGCACGAACCGGTCTGACTTCCGGCAGCGGGCGGCCCGGTGAGGATCAGCAGGGAACCAGGCATCTTGGCCGGCCGGCGGGCGCCGGACCGGTCTTGACCTTCGCCGGAGCGTCAGCCGGACCCGGTGTGCGAGGGGCTGAGCGGGGCCTGGCTAAACTGGGGGTACGGGCCGTTAGCTCAATTGGTAGAGCTGCGGACTTTTAATCCGTAGGTTCTGGGTTCGAGCCCCAGGCGGCCCACCAAAAGCCCAGGTCAAGGGCTTGCATCCGGCCGGACCAAGATCATCCGGCCGGAATACGCCCGGTTTACTGACTTGGCCGCAAGGTCGATCCCAGCGCATCCGCACCGCGGCGGCTGACCGTGCCGCGCCCCATGTACACGTCCTGCGTCATCGACGGGTGCGCGTGCCCGAGGATGTCGGCGATCTGGCGAGCGGTCAGGCCGGCATCGTCGAGCAGGGTAGCGACCGTCTTGCGGAAGGTCCGGAAGGTCACCCACTCGTAGCCGGCACGAGCCACGAAAGGCCGCCAAGCGCGGTTGCGCACGTTGGACGCCTCGCGGACCGTGCCCGTGCTGCTCGGGAAGATCGGTCCGTCGAGATTCTTCGCGGTCGCCCGGCGCTGAACCAGCATCGCAACGCACCAGTCCGGCAAAGGAATGTCGCGGTCCGCGTTCAGGGTCTTGCCGCGGTTGAGGACTTTGCCGCGGCCCTTCGCGCGAATGACGTTTCCGGCCATGACCAGCAACCGGCGTTCCTCATCGAAGTCCGGCCAATGCGCCGCGAGCCCTTCGCCGGTCCGTTCGCCGGTGGCGAGAAACAAGCGCGCCAGGTCCGGTAGGTCGTCCGCAATGGCCGCCTCGTCGGTGTCCAGCTTGCTCAGCAGGTCGATGGCCTCGTCGGCTGTCAGCGCCCGTGGCTTCGCCCGCTGGTGCTTGGCCTTCTTGCTCTCCAGGCGACCGATCTCCCGCACGGGGTTCGCGTCCAGTGCGCCGTGGCGGACGGCGAACGCGGACAGCCCGGATAAGATGGCGCGAACGGTCTTCGCTGAGCTGATGCTGGACTCATCGCGGACGCGCCGGCACAGGCGGTCGAACGCCGGAACGCCCACCTTCGGGTTGTCAACCTCCCGCATCCGCAGTTCGCCGACGGCCGGCACGACGATCGTCTCGAACCGGTTGCGGTAGGTGTCGATGGTGCCCCAGCTCTTGTAGTTCTTCTCGGCATCCTTTTCGATTTCGAGAAGCCACTTCCGCCCGACCTCGGTCAACCTGGTCTCCGAGGTGACTTCTTGCCTCGCGTCCACGGGGACCACCCAGTCGCGAATGGCCTCCTTCAGTCGGATCTCCGCTTTCGTCGCGGTCGAGCCGAAGCGCGCGACCTCGTACGTCTTGCCATCGAAGTCGCGGTAGAGACAGCGGGCGCGGAAGCTCCCCGGCGACTCCTCGGTGGTGCGGATCTTGCCGTGTGTGCCGATCGGCAGGGGTGGGCGGCCCATCAGGCGGTCCCCTGGGCTTCGATCCAGGCGTCGACGTCCTCGGGGCGGTAGCGGACGTACTTGCCGACGCGGCGCCCAGCGGGACCGTAGCCCTTGGTGCGCCACTTGTAGAGGGTGTTGATTGGGACTCCGAGGTGGTCGGACAGGTCCTCAATGGACATCAGACGGGTGCTCATTGCTGTACCTCCGTAGTGAGTTTTTCCCTGCGTTGCTGACGTTTTCCTTCGTAGATGGCTTCGGCGATCTCGCGTTCTTCGTGGTGGCGGTAGCCGTTGCCGGTGTAAGCCCAGTGGTTGACCACGAGCACGGCGTCAGGGTGGGTGCCGACGGCTTCGAGGGTGGCGAGGTGCTGGTGGGTGCGGCGGTCCCCGCGGATGGCGGTGAAGGTGATCGAGTAGCGCTGGGACTTGGTGAGGAAGTGCCCGCGGAACCCGAGCATGTGTGCCCATTTCCGCAGGTAGCCAAGGCCCTCGTTGGCCCCGAGGTCCCACGCGGTGGTGATCATGCGCCGGTGATGCGGGTGGACGTCCAAGGCGGCAATAGCGAGTTCGGAGCGGACCGGGCGGTCGGGGACTTCGCTGGTGCTGGTGCCCTTGGTGGCGTACTTGGCGATGTAGCCGGCGAGCGCGCGGTCGGAGATCTCGCCGTCCTCTTCGACCGCGGCGGCGTGGGCGGGGCGGATGGGGCGGGCGTCGACCTGGTCGCCCCAGGCGAAGGTGTGCTCGGTGGTGGCGCCGTCGATGGTCAGGCTCTTGGTGACGCGGGTGTGGACGGCGGAAGCTCGGACGGCGTGCTCGAGGAGCCGGTTGTCGGCCCAGTCGGGTGCGGGGTCATCGGGGCCGGCGGGGCCGTCCAAGCGGAGGACGGCGTGGAAGTGGACGAGGCCGCGACGCTGGTATTCGGCGACCTTGGCATAGGACAGCCGGGCGACGGCGGGGAAGTCCTTACCGCGGTAGCCGGCGGCCATGGCGATCTCGCGGCGCAGGCGGACGACGAAGGCGTGCCACAGGTCCCCGGCGTGGCCCTGCCACAGCACCGCGCCGCGGTAGTCATAGGTCTGCGGGTTCAGCGCGGTCCCGACGCGGGTGTCCGCCTCGTGGTGGTGCTCCCCGCACGCGCACGGAATGCGGCGCCCGGTACGGGTGGTGCGCCGCGAGTGGACGGGGCCGAAGCTGGGGGCGGTGAGGGTGATGAACAGCCGGGGCCGGTTGGCGACGTCGTAGGGAAGGCCCTTGCCGCCGGTCATGCCGGCGCGGATGAGGTGGAAGGCGTCGGCGGCGTAGCGGTCGGAGCAGACGGGGCAGACGGTTTCGCGGCGGTTGCCGCAGGGGGCGTAGACGACGCCGGCGGTGCGGTCGAGGATGCGGCCGGTGGCGCGGTCGGTGATGGTGCGGTGTCCGGTGAGGTGGATGGGTTGGAGGCATCCGCCGGTGGCTTCGGCGCGGTCGCGGATGGCGCGAATGTCGGGGCGGGCGAGGTGGGTGGTGATGCGGGTAGCCAGTGAGGACCCGTCGTGCTCGGTGATCATGCTGGCCTCTTTCGTGCGGGCACCACGAGACCGGGCCACCCCGATGGTCTGGGGGTGGCCCGGCGAAGGTGCGGTGTCGTGCGGGTTCGGTCAGGCGGTGACCGGGTGGTGGTTGACGGTGGCGTTCAACTCGTCGACGAGGGCGGTGAGCATGGCGTCGGGGAGGACGACGCGGGCGGAGAGGTCGTCGGCGGTGACCTGGCGGCCGGCGGCGTGGACGTCGGCGGTGGTGGTCGTGACGGTCTCGCGGATGCCGGCGGGGAGCTTCCCGAGCACCTTCCCTCGCGGGAGTGCCGGACGGGCCGGAGCGGCCGGTTCAGGCGCGGCGGCAGGGGTCGACTTCGACGCCGTGGCGGTGACGGGTGCCGGAGTGGGTTCGAGGGTGCGGCGCATGAGGAGCTTGACGACCACGAGGAATCCGAGGGCGGGCATGGCGGCCACGAGCCAGCCGGCGGGACTGGGTTCGGCGAGCGCGACCTGTGCGGCCATCTGGACCCCGAGCGCCGCGACAAGGACGACGAGGGGGAAGGTGATGCGGCGGGTGGTGCCGCGGTGGTGGTCGCGGGCGACTTCGAAGCCGGCGACGATGGCGAGGCATTCGATCACCACGGCGTCGGCCCAGGCGAGCCAGCCAACTTGTCCGTGGTGGATGGCCCAGTCGTGGGTGTGGGTGAAGCCGGCGGCCCCGCCGATGCCACCGAGTGCCACGGTGATCAGCACGCGCAGGGCCGCGGTGAGCTTGTCGATGGACATCGCGGGGCGTCCTTTCTAGTCAGTGGCCGCCGGTGCGGAATTGGCGGGCGTCGCGGCGGAAGAGTTCCATGTAGTACTCGAACCATTTGGCGATTTCGTCGGCTCGTTCGGCGAGGTCGTCGTGGCGGAACCACGGTTCGCCGTTGCGCTTGACCCGTTCGGTCCGACGGATATCGAAGTACTCGTTGGCCAGCACACGGGCGTTTTTGGTGAGTCCGTTGAAGTCCACTTCGGTCACGTCGGCTCCTGTCGGGACAGTGCGAAGCTTGTTCGGGTCGAGCACGAACGTCTTGTTGGCGTCCGGGATGGCGTCGATGAGGTAGGCGAGCCCGAGACGGCGAGGGCGGCCGGGCGGAAGCGGGGTGACCGGCAGGTGGTCGGTGCCGATTCGGGCGGCCTGTTCGGCGGCCCAGGCGTCCATGGCGGCCTCGTCGTCGTGGAAGTCCGGCGGGGCGGGAATCTGGTTGAGCTGGGGGTGCTGTTCGAGGAGCCAGGCCCGGCACTCTGGTGCAAGGGTCAGCGCGGACACGCCGGCGCCGGCGATCTGGTCCACGTCGCGCTCGACCATGTGCGCGAGGATCGTGCGGTATTGCAAGGCACCGGCGGGCAGTCGGTGGGTGACGGCGAGGATCGAATACAGGTCGAACTCTTTGGCGGGGCTCATGCGTCCTCCGTTCAAGTCAGTGAGGTGCGGAGCGGACACGCGGGGCGCGTGTGGCACGGCGGAGATCTCGGCCGGCGGAACGTCACGAGGACTCCAGACATGCCGGAAGGGCTAATTGCTCATGGCCAGGTCGTGGGCTCGGCCGGCGACCCGGCGCATTTCGGCGGCTTCGTCTTCGTGGATGCGGGCCATCTGGCCGGCCACTTCGGACAGGCGGAGCAGGGCGTCGCGGTTGCGTCCGCCGGTCGGCAGGAGCACCGAACCGTCTGCGGCGTCGTACTCCTCGCGGAGCTTCACGAGCTTGTCGAGGGCGGACTTCGGGTTCATGACGGGGTTCCTTCCAGTCCGGTTTGGATGTAGCGGGCGTGGGCGTCGATGGCGGCGGCGAGGTAGCGGGCGAAGGCCGGGGGCATGGAGATCTCCCAGGCTTGGAGGCCGCGGCCGGGGATCGTGCGGGTGACCCGGAGTAGGACGTCGGTGGCGGTGCCGGACACCGCGGTGTTGTCCACGGTGGCCCGGCAGAACCGCACGCCGTCCAGGGAGCCGAGCGGGTAGATCCCAAGCCTATCTTCGAGGGTGGAGACCGCGGAGTGCCAGACGTCGGCATCCGGGGGCGGGATCGGCGTGGGAGTGTCCATGGTGGTCACTCGTCGCGTCCGTAGCGGATGTACTGGTAGGAGTAGCCCCCGTCACCGCGGCGGAAGGCGGCCCATTCGCGCCAGAGGGCGGCGGTGAGTCCGAGGTAGACCAGCGCGATCGCGATGGTGACGATGGTCCGCCAGCCCGGGGAGTGCACGAGGATGCCGGTGAGGATGGCGGCGAGCACCGCGGCGCCGGTGACCTTGAGCCAGGTGGCGAGGAATTTGAGCGTGATCATTTGATCTGTCCTTTGCGGAGTTCGAGAGCGAGCCGGTACAGCTCGTCCGGGGTGACGGATTCGCGGGCGCCGGCGGTGAGGGCGACGTGTCGGCGGGCGACCCGGTAGGGGATCGAGCTGTAGACCCGGATGCGGACCCCGCAGGGGCCACGGCCGGTGAGGCTGATGAACAGGGCGCCATCGGTGCCATGTGTCCAGGTGCCGGTAATGCCAGTCAGCCGGTGCGTCCAGACCAGTAGCGCCCCGAGCACGATGACCGGGTCGCGGCCCACCGGGGCGTCCGGTTGGAGATCAATTTCGTTTTCGCCCGGGTTCAGTGTGAGGTAGCAGGGTTCGGGGGCGGGGGTGTCGCGGACGTAGGTGACGGCCACCGCGGCGAGCTTGGCCACCCCGGTCAGCGGAACGAGCGCAGCAGTCATGATCGTGTCCTTTCGGGACTGCTCAGGCGGAGACGGCGTAAAGGGCGGGGCCGTCGTCGGTGGGGCGGTGCGGGGTGCACAGGCGCACGAGTTCGTCGATGTCCTCGTCGTCGCTGTAGCCGGCGCGGACCCGGACGGGCTGGCGAGACTTCTCCGAGGTGCGGTAGCCGATGCCCTCGCATCCGGTCTCGGGGATCTCGTCGGCCAGTCCGCCGCGTTCGCGGGCGGCTTCCCCGAGCACCATGTCGACGTAGGCGGCGGACCCGATACGCAGGCAGAACCGGCGGGTGAACAAGTCTCGGACCGGGACGATGTCCTTGGTGGGTTCCTGCACGAACGCCATCACCGCGCTGCCCGCGGCGCGGCCCTGGGTAAGGATCTCGGCGAGGACCTTGTTGACGGCCATGAGGGTGGCGCGGCGGCCCCCGAGTGCGGTGAGCATGGCGAGTTCGTCGATCACGAGCACGTTGAACGGGGTCTCGGTCGACGGGGTGAACTTGCGCTTGCCCTGCGAGCGCAGCAGTTCCTGCCGGGCCTTCATCTCGTCGCGGAACTCGTACAGCAGCCCGAGCATGGCGTCGATGTCCTCGGGGCCGTCGCCGTCCGGGTCGTACTCGACGTCCTCGTCGGCGGAGGTGGCGTAGCGGTAGAACAGCGGCTTGCCGCGTTCGGTCTCCATGCCGCCCTTGGGGTCGATCACCGACAGCCGAACGACACCGTCGCGGATGGCCGGTCCCATGGCCCGCAGCGGGTTCCACAGCAGCGACCCCTTGCCGGATCCGGTCGCACCGGCGATCAGCCAGTGCTGCCCGAGCAGGGGTTCGGTCCAGACCCGGCCGTACTCGTCGTCCCCGAGTTCGATCGCCGTGAGGTCGACGTCGTCCACGTCGCCGGGGATCTCCGCCGGGGCGACGACGTCGGTGAACGGGTTGCCGTGCACCAGGGTGATGGTCAGGACGCGGGGTTTGGTCTTCTCGATCGCGATCACGTCGGCCCCGAGCGCGGAGGCGAGTTCTTCTTGGGCGTTGCGGAAGGTGGTCAAGGACTGGCCCTTGCGGATCACCACGCGCAGGACGTCGATGGACGGGGTGGGGGATTCGACCTTGGCCAGCCGGGGCACGAGCAGTTCGCCGGTGCGGCGGTGCTGGACGGTCAGGCCGCAGTGGTCCAGGGAGTCACGCCAGGAGCGGCCGACGTAGCGGGTCCAGCGGCGGTGAAACGCCCGGATCCGCGGGGCGGCGTGGCGGGTGAAGGAGTCAGGGTGGGCGCGGTACCAGCCGGCCCCGGTGGCGAGCAGTCCGCCGGCGATGCTCCCGGTGGTGATCGGCCCCAGCTCGATCAGGCTGGCGGTGACGGCGGTGGGGGTGGCGAGGACACCGGGGTGGCGGGCCAGCCACAGCGCGAGGCGGGCTTCGGCCCGGGTCTTGTGCGCCCCGGGGCGGGTGGTGGGGGTCTTGTTCTTGCGTGTCATGGGTGGTCTCCGTGGTCCGGGGACGCCCCGGGGCCGCGGCCCTGCGCACGCGTTGGACGGCGGGGCCACGGCCCAACGACGTCCAGGTGCGGTGTCACTCGGTGTTCAGGTGATGGCGGTCCGGCTGGTCAGCGGCGGCGGGCCTTCGGCCGGCGGCGGTCGGTGTCGAACAGCGGGCGGGCGGCCTCCACGGTGGTGATCACGGTGGCGACCTTGCGGGTGACTTCGGTGTACTGCTTGCCGAAGCCTCCGAGCCGGTTCGGCAGGGCGGTCATGGTCTCGCGCAGCTTCTTCATGGCCTTGTCGAGTTCGGTGATTTTCGCGTCGATCTGGTTGGTGCTCACGGGTTCCTCCTTGCAGATGGTGTAGGCGGTGGGGTGGCGGTGCGTCAGGGGAGCCAGGAGCGAGAGATCAGCACGTCCTTGCGCTTGGTGGCCGCGGTGCGCAGCTCGTCCAGCGCGCCGGAAGCGGAGGTGACCGCGGACTTGACCTCGGTCTTGCTCGGGACCTGCCAGCCCTCGAACCGCTCCCCGGTGCTCTTGCCCTCGTTCAGGGCCCGGGTGAGCTTGCCGATCTCGTCGAAGGCCACGCGGACCTGGTCGAGGGCGAACTCGAACTCGGTGTACTTGGCCTTGTTGTGGTTGTTGATCGTCTGGGACGTCATCAGCTCACCTTTCGCTGCTGGTGGGGGGTGATCGGGCGGCCCGCGAGGGCGCGCCACTTGCGGGCCTTCTCCTTCGTCGCCCGGGGCACGAGGACCGAGTTGCCGGGGCCGGCGTGCCCGTGGCAGGTGTAGGTGTGGGTTCCTCCCTTCGTCAGCCACTTCGAGTCCAGGAGCTGGTGGACCGCGTCGGTCTCGTCGGCGGGGGCGGCCTCGATCGTGGCGTTGGCGACGATCCGGTAGACCCGTTCCGCGGGGCCGACGAGGGCGTAGCCGGTGTTCTCGGCAACCTGGAGCACCTTTTCGATCAGGTTCATGTCGTTCACCGGCGGCCGGCCGGTCTCGACCGGGACGGTGGCGGTCAGCTCGTTGCCGAACAGGTCCAGCGGTTCCGCGGTCACCGGGCGTCCCGGATGCGCAGGACAGCGACCAGTCCGAGCAGCAGTGCCGCGGCCGCGGCGACAGGGGCCGCAAGAGCGAGGCAGCCGACGAGGACCAGCCACAGCGGGTAGAAGGTCAGGTTCGCAACATTCGACATTCGAAACTCCTCACATTTGCCACTGGGCGCCGCAGACGCGGCAAGTCGCGATACGAGTAGGAGAGAGCCAGAAGTCCGCGGAGCAGACGTGCTTGGCCATTACTTCCGCCGCTTCGGGCCGTGCGGGTCGTACGAGGAAAGACCGTCGATCCGGAGAACATTCATGCTGATCACTCCTTCGAGCTGGGTGGCGGGTCGCGCCCGCCGGAGAGGGTGTTGGTGCTGGTCACTCGGCCAGGTGGAACCACGGCCAGGCACTGAGCTGGGCCGCGTAGAATTCGTCCTCGTCCATGGGGTGTGCCTCGATTCGTCTGGGACGGATATGCCCGGCGACTTCCGGCGAAATGGGGCCGGAAATCACCGTCGCGTAGCCGTGACAGGCGTGATTTGGGCATGGTTGGGCTCACTATGTATTTGTCAATGAACAGGAATTGCGTGCCCGAGATGGGCGGAAGCGGTGGTGCTAGCGGGTGGTGATCAGATGACCGGCTTCATGCCGGCGGCACCCCAGGCGACACCCGAGACGGTCTCGCCCCGCTCGTTCTTGAACGAGTACGGCGTCACCCGCGGGTCGATCAGTTCCACCCGGGTCATCTCGTCCTCGGAGAAGCCCTCACCCGGGTCGGAGTCCAGCGTCACGCGGATCTCCTCACCCTTCTGGCCCTTGGCCTTCACCATCAGCGCCACCGTGTACTTCGTGACGCCGTCCCGGTCGGTCACCACAGTGTCGACGCCGTTCTCCTTGCGCGTCTTCATCTCCGGGTTCTCCGAGACGGTGAGGCGGTAGCCCGCGAGGTTCACCGGGATGTTCTTCATGTCGACCTCCAGGTCGTAGGGGGTTAGCTGGTGGCCTAGCTTGGCTGTACATGCTCAAGGTAGCCCAGCATGGCTAGACAGGTCAAGAGGCTTGCCCAGCTCTGCTAGCCAAGTTGGGCAAGTGCCTCTAACCTGGTCGTATGGAACCCCTCGACCCCGACGACCCGCGGCCGCCGTATCAGCAGGTCGCTAACAGCCTTCGCGCTTCGATCCTCACGCGAAAGTTCGTTCCAGGTGAGAAGTTGCCCTCAGGGCCGGACCTGTCGAAGCACTTCGGTGTCGCTCGGATGACCGTCTCCCAGGCGATCCGCATCCTGCGCGACGAGGGTCTGATCGTCTCGCGTCAGGGGAGCGGCGTGTTCGTCCGCGAGCGCACCGAACGTCCAGTGGGACTCAGGCCGCACCTTGAACGAGCGTTCGAAGAACCACACGTCTCCGTCGACTTCGCGGGCTTCTCGGGGGAGACGCTCCACGGCGCCATCTCCGAGCCACTCGACAAGATCCGTGCTGGTCGGCTACGGCCGGAATCGGTTGCCGTCAGGTTGCTCGTCCCGAACCCCGACACGCCGTGGTCTCTGCCAGCGACCGTCGAAGGCATGAAGGACAGTCCGGCATTTCGGAAGCGGGCGCGCGGAATCATGCAACGTCACACCGAAGCAATTGTGGAGACCGTCAACGAGCTCGGGGAACTCGGGCTCGTCGCCGACGCGCGGGCAGAAGTTCGGGCCTGTCCTACGGTTCCGCTCTTCAAGCTCTATTTGATCAACGATGCGGAGGTCTTCTTCGGGTACTACCCGGTGCAGGAGCACACGGTCACGCTCGAAGGCTCGCCTACTCCGATCTGGGATCTCATGGGCAAGGACACGATCTTGTTTCACCACAGCGCGGACGCAGATGACGACACGCTCGCATCGCAGTACGTCAAGCAGTCGCGGATGTGGTTCGACAGCATCTGGAACACGGTCGCCGGCGAGATCTCGCGGTGACTCCGGCTGAGATCGTCCGAGCGGCTCGTCATGTCCTGTTGGATTTCGACGGACCTGTCTGCGCTGTCTTCGGAAGCACCTCCGACGATGAGGTTGCCGACGCGCTACGTGTTGCGCTCGTTGATCACGGCGTCACCTACCCGGATACGATCGCAGAGGCCAGCGATCCCTTCGAGGTTCTCCGGTTCGCGTCCGGCGTCGACACCGCGGTCGCGAACCGGATCGAACAACGCTTCCGCGAGTGCGAGTCCCGCGCCGTTCGAAAGGCGCCGGCGACCCCTGGAGCTGAGGACCTCCTCCGCCGCGCCGCAGGGGATGCTCAGCTCGTAACGATCGTGAGCAACAACAGCACCACAGCCGTCCGGCAGTACCTCGAACTCCGGGAGCTCGAACCACTTGTCCACGGGATCTCTGCGCGAGATGACGCTGTCGTTGAGCACCTCAAGCCGTCCCCGTTTCTGCTGAGACGGGCGATGTTGGCAACCGAGACACATCCCGGGGAGTGCGTGATGATCGGCGACTCGGCCACTGATATCGACGCCGCACGGGCAGCCGGCACCAAGGTAATCGCGTTCGCGAACAAGCCGGGAAAGCGCGAGCGCTTCAACCTCCTTGGTGTTGACGGTGTCGTCACCAGCATGACCGATCTTTAAGGACACTGGGAGATATTGATCATGTCGAGCGACGCAGCCGGGCATATGTACGAGCGGATCGCCGAAGCGCTACGCGAAAAGATCCTGGCGCGCACCCTCGCCGCTGGGGAGCACCTTCCGACGCGAGACGAACTCGCCGCCAGGTTTGACGTATCTGAGACGACGGTGCGTCGGGCACTTGCCCTCCTCGAATCGGAGGGCTTGATCGACCGCGGACGTGGAGCGGCACCGATTGTGCGGCCCTGCGGGCCGTCGCGATCTGTGGACGACGATGAGCAAGACGACGAGTTCACGCGAGTTCGCCAAGACCCCAACCCCATCCGTCGAGCACGACTGGCATCTGCCCTCATCGAGACGTACCGGCGGCGGATGCTCGATCTTGCGCAGGTGAGGAAGGACGCGATCGAGCAAGCCCATGACACCGGCATGACCTACACCGAGGTCGCCGACGCGCTCGGCCTCACCAAGGGACGCATTGCCCAGATCCGTTCTCAAGCCACACCTCGACCTTGAACAACCTCGTGTTCAGAGTTTCCTTACTTGTTCAAGGCGGCCCCTCCGGGGCCGCTGAGCACTGTGTTTGACCCGCGGGCAAGCTCCGCCGGGGCGTGCGGGCTGGCGCCCGGTCCCCGGCGGTCGCCCGCGAAAAGCAGCCCAGCGACCACCCGCCGGCGGGGCCGCGATCGTCATCTCGAAAGAGGATGTCCTCGCCGGACGGGCAGGTCTCCGAGATGTCCGGCTGTGGCGCACCAGTTGCGTCCGGGGTTGGCCTGTCGGCATCTCGACGACCTCCCAGAGGGCTATCACGTCGTGTCAAGGGGGCGACTAAAGAGTGATGTGCCGCTCGCGTCGTCAGCGCCCCCTTGACACGACGTGATCGGGCTATGCCAGGTCGACGAGATGCCGAGAGGCCAACCTCTTGGCATGAGGTCAGCAGACTCAGATTTGGGCGATTACCTTTGCCACTCGCCAGACCTGACTTCCGGGATTTTCTGGCGGCTCCGCCGTAAGGCACTTCGACCTGCGGATCGCCTCACCGACGTTTTCGTATGGGAACCCAAAAGGGATTCGCTTCTTTTTTATGCCAAAATCGGAACACTTCTTGACGGCATGACTCGTGGAAATATATGCATTGTGGTCAGCGTAATGCCATACGAGCCAGAGTTCGAAACAAGGATTACTTATCGCCAGGTTGTATCGTCGCCTTTTGGCCTCTCGAACTGCTTCCTCAAGGTTTGCGTGAGTATCGACGTCCATGACGCACCAAATCGACGAGTATCCGGTCCTTCGACCTAGGAGCCGGCCATTCTCAGACTCTTGGTTTGCACGCTCAACCACCTTGAGGGGGTCGCCTCGACCGTCGCCCACAACTTTGAGGCCGCAAACTTCTACTCCGGTCGCCTTATAATGTTTTGCTAATCCTTGAAAGTATTGCGGTTCGGTAACGGATCCTTCCGTCACTATGAGGATTCTGTCGCGCTCCCTACGCGTTCCTCTTGCGGCCCGCCATTTTACGGGCTCCGGGGCTCGCCGTGCATTCATTCAGAGTCCATTTTGACATATGCCAACTCTGACTTAAGTTCATCTATCTCAATCATTGGAACGGCGCCATAGCGTCCCTCCAGGTAACGCTTCTCGAAGTTGTCGTTGCGCCGCGTCTGGAACTCATGTAGCGAGAAAAGTTCGGTTACGCCCTGGCTTTTCTCGGTGAACCAAATTTCGTCTGGCGCCAGCGAGTTCCCGCCAAGTCGGCCTAGTAGAGAAACGTCGTGAGAGGTGAATATAAGTTGTGCGCCTGTCCTATTTATCTCCTGATCCTTGAAGATTGAGATCAATGCAGCGCACAACTTTGTGTGTAGGCTTGAATCGATCTCATCAATCAGGAATATGTCACCTTTTTCGATCGAAATCAACGCTGGCACGGCCAAGGTAAGCCAAGCGGCAGTTCCCGCGCTCTCATCATCGATGTCAAGCTCTGCCGCGCCAGATCCCGACTCGGTAGTGTGCTCAAACAGAACCGTGCGTTTTAGTTCATCAAAGACTTTCTTTAGTTGGTCCTCGGTCGGCTTCTGCGTGCCGGGCAGGATGTTCAGCATGTTCCGGAGCCACTCTTGCCTCTCGGAGCTTACCTCTTCCTCTCCGAGATTGATTTTTGATATGCCAAGGTCCGCGAATCGAAGTAGCGCCTCGGTCTTGCGTAGTAGGACTTTATCTTCGAGGACCTTCTTGACAAGTCGCATTCGCGCGAATTGATCGTCATGGGTAAAGGCTGCGTATCTAATCTTGCGCCCGATATGTTCAAATATGGGGCGCAATACAGGGTGCTTCGCCCTGCCGGCAACAGACAAGAACAAGTTATGCGGCTCGGTCAGTCTGCTTATTGCCCTGGTGTCGCCAGTAAGATTTCGACCAAAGAAGAACTCGTTATCACTAGACGTGTCGCGCTCGAAAAGCGTACGCCTGCGCTGATTTGGATAGGAATAGAGCCATTCTCGCTGGACGCTACCGCTGGCGGATTCGAAACCGTAGGCATAACGTGTATTGTTCACGACAATATCGATTTCGTATGTAGATGCCTTCAGGTCTGAATCATCGTCGAGCAAAAATGGATTATATGGGAGGTATCTATCTTCGGTCCACGATGAAGCGGAGAGCCTCACCGCCTGACTCATAAAGTGCAAGGCGTGAAGCACTGTCGACTTGCCTGACGCGTTGGGGCCGTAGATCCCAGCGACCCGGCTCGTAGCCTTCATCCAGTCGCCGTCAGGCGGAACGTTAGTGCGCAGTGTTGGTTGTGTGAGTGACAGCGTTGTCAGGTCCCGAAGGCACCGATGGTTGGCCACCCTGAAGCGCAGGAGCACGGTCGGGGCCCTCCTTGTAGGGTTGATGCAGTTTAAGCTCCGATGACGACCAACTTGGTCGGTATCGCGCCTATAACTGTAGAGTAGTCCCCCGTACCTGCGTGATCAACCGGCTAACTTCACCCGTCCGCGAAATGCAAGTGGCACGAACGAAGGTCCGTGTCTCCTATTGATAACAATAAGCTAACATCAACACAACATTTGTGCACTCCGTGTAAGCCTGGCTTCAGAGGGTCAGTGGCGCCGCCGCGATCGCGTCAGCACTGCTTTCTGCGGAGCACCCTCAGCTCAACGTCAACCTCCTCAGTGCTCTGAGGCATCCGTGGACCGCCCGACATCTTGCCTGGGGTCCGGTTGCCGGTGTACTGCCAGTAATCAACGCTCGACGGCGTTTGTCAGCGATCGGTGGTGATGGACTCGTCGCTCGCGTCTGCGCAGGTCAGAACGCATGACGATCGAGGATGACTGGCGGCGCCCTTGATCGACGTCGGATCAGAAGGTGAGGGAGTCGGAAGTGCGCTACTGGGTGGGACTACGAGCGCTCTGGACTCGCAGAGTCCGCCTACAAGCGGTCGTACTTCTCTGCGGTACCTCGTGCGAGCTCTGGCGGATAGCGTTGCTCGTTGACCTTGATCTTCTCTTGCAGTGCTGCTGCGAGGTCCACTTCGAGCACGTCGGCAAGTCGGATGAGGTAGGAGAGCACGTCGGCCATCTCGTGACGCACTGCCGTTGCTGCTTCTGGTGACTCCATGATGGAGGCTGCCTCATCGGGGGTCAGCCACTGGAACAGGGCCACTAGTTCGCCGGCCTCGCCGGCCAGTGCCATAGCGAGGTTCTTCGGCGTGTGGAACTGCTGCCAGTCCCGCTGTTCAACGAAGTCGGCAAGCTTGGCCCGCATCTCCTGTAGATCCATCCGGTTCCCCTACTACGAGGCGCCGGCAGGTGCTAGCCCGGCGGCGTGCGCTGTTGGTGAACCGATCCACTGCCCGCCGTCTTGCCACACGCTCGCAATCTGCAGATCCTCAAGTAGCTCGACGCAGAGATCGCCTACAGGTTCATTGAATAAGGCGAGCATGCGCACGCCGCCTGGAGCCGGGTAGCAGACCTTTCGATACATCAGGAGTTGGCCGATGGCTTCGCGAGTCGCATAGACGCCGTTGCCCTTCCGCACGATCTTGGCTTCGATCAGCCACTCACCGCCATCATGTGTTGCCACAAGGTCGCGTGGATGGACGTTGGTGTTCGGGTCGAAGCCGGCATCTATCAGGTGCTCGCCGTACTCCTTGACGAGCGTCTCGTGCTTGCGCGACTTGCGGATCGTCCGGCCAATGATGGTCTGGACGTAGTCGTCGCTGTTCTTCGGCTTGAACTCGGCTTGCGACTCCGGCACCGGCTGGGGCCCGGGCGAAGCGATGACAGCCGGATTGCTCACCGCGAGCCCGTTGCGAACGTCGATGGCTACCTGGTATAGCCGGATGAACCGCTGTAGGTCAGCCTGCAGTTCCGACTCGGCTGGCAAGCTGTCGACCTGGTAGGTCCTTGCCACGATGTTGCCGGCCTCGTAATCACGTGGAAGTTGGCTCGTCGAGTGCTTGAGGTCAATGGTTGGCGTCAGCCCGTCGATGAGCGTCGACTCAAGTCCGTCGCGGATCGCGGTGGCCTGTTGGGCGAGTCGGGCGCGGGTTTGGCTGCCCCACTTGGAGCGCACCTCGGTCACGCCCTGGTTGAGGCTCAACGAGATGGTCGACATGTCGGCGGCGAACAGATAGACGACATATAGGCCGCGGGTTGCGCTAGGGGTCTCATCGGGATCGAACAACGCGATCCACGGAACATGAGCACCTTGCCCCATGCCGCCGCTTCCGACGACCTTGTATCCGCGAGCTAGTGGCGCCAGTTCGGTGCCGGCCGACCGCAGCAGGCGTTGTGCTCCGCTGTCCATGCTGTCCGTGCGGTCGTAGGTGGTCGCCACCCGCTCGACGAGCGTCCTCAGTTCCACGTCAACCTCCCAGTCGTCAGCACCGTACCGAGCACCACCGACAGAACTCGGTCCGGCTCACGGACTAGCGCCATGCCGCTAGAAGGAAGATCATCCGGCCGTTTTACTCCCGAAATTCGATGATCATCCATGACTGCCTCTGCCCGAGGACGATGGTTTGCGTTCGCGAAAGAGGCAGGTAGGGACTAGGGTTGGCAAGCGTCAGTCGATGACGCCAGTGTCCGACGGCTGAACCGTAGGTTCTGGGTTCGAGCCCCAGGCGGCCCACCACGATCGACGTCTCCGCCGCGGCCTCGAGGATCGCGGCGGAGCTGCCTCATCGAGAACCGTCAGAGGGCGGACTGGAAGAACACGTCCTGGGTCAGCTTCGTGATCCGGCCGGCCGAATCCTGCCAGGACAGCGTGGTCGGCTCCAGGGTCAGCACCACGACGATCTTGCAGTCCACCGTGCCGCTCGTGTGCATCGCGCGGCTGGTCAGGTCGATGTCCTGGGTGCCGAACGTCCGGGCGCCGTCGGGCGTGCCTTCGCCGCTGGACGCGAGCGCCTTGGCGGCCTTTACCTCCGGTGAGTTCAGCACGCGCCGCTCGTTGGCGGACGGTTCCGTGCACTCCTGACCGGACTCGGGCGCTGCGCCGAAACCGGACCAGCCCTGCTTGACCGCCTTTGGGCCGGGCACCGCGCTCGGGAGGCCGAACGACTGGTCGAAGCCGTCCGAACCGCACTTGGTCGACCGCGCCAGGTTGCCCATGATGAAGTCGCGGTACTTCGGGTTCGCGTCGTGCAGGATGTACTGGTACGTCTTGGCGATGTCCGCGGCGCTGATCGCCGTGTACCCCCACTTGCCGCGGCTGGCCGGTGGTGCGGTGTCGGTGAGGCCGATCTTGGTGACCATCCGCTTGATGATCTCGTCCCAGCCGTCGCGCACCCACAGCGTGCTGGCCGCGTCGTCGTTGCTGGAACGCAGCATCGGCTCCAGCAGCGCCAGGTCGTCGGCCGGGATCTCGTAGTCCGGGCCGTGGGATTCGAGGTAGTCGAGGGCGATGAACAGCTTGACCAGCGAGGCCGAGCGGTACTGCTTGTGCTCGTCGGAACCGTAGGTCTGGCCGGTCTCCTGATCGACGACCAGGTAGCTGGCGGTCATCCCCTCGGGAAGGTCCACCGAAGACGTCGCCGCCGAAGCCGGCCCGGCCGCCATGGCCACGCTGGCGACGATGCCGGTCGCGATCGTTGCCAGACGTAAGCTTTTCCTCAAGTCAACCACCCCAGTTTCGCTAGATCAACTTTGTTGGGGGGTCACCCTATCGGGTTAGTTGCTTCCGCGACGTCCGGTTCCTCGGACGCCTCGAAGGCCCAGATCAGGAACGGCAGCAACCCCGCGAGGCCGTACAGCAGGTACCTCCGCGCCCCCCGGTGAACCAGGCCCACACCGCCGTCGGCTCGGTGACCGCGTGGATTGTCAGCAGTACCAACGGGATCGGGTACACCACGCTGCCCAGCAGGTGCATTCACGGCTGGGTCAAGTGGTAGAGCATCTCCGCCGCACCGAACGTCGTCAGGTGCGGGGACTTCCAGATCCGGCGGGTGTACTGCGCGCACTGCATCGTTCCCTGCCTCCTCGGTGGTCTGCCCGCGGCGGTGGCCGGGACTGCCGAGCGCGAGGCGCGCAGCGACAGCCCGTCGGTGTCTTCGGTGCCCGGGGTGCTCGGTGGCAGTGTGCTGCCGGAGGTCAAATCGCCTCACGTCGCGCTGCCAGGTGTGCCCAGCGCGCCGCGGGCGGACGTGCCGGTGGTCCGGTGGTGTCCGGGGCGGCGGGCAGCCCCTGCTGTCGCCGGTGAAGGAGCCGCGCATCTCGGTGCTGGGCCTGCCGCTGCGGTAGCGATCGGACTCGGCTCAGCGAAGGGCCCTGGAGCGATCCGCTCCAGGGCCCTTCGCCGTTAGGGTGACGGGCATGGACGCGACCAGGTGGCTCATCGTGGTCCGGCACGCGAAGTCGGACTGGTCGGAGGGCTTGCCCGACCACGAGCGGCCGCTGGCGCCGCGCGGCCTTCGCGACGCGCCGCGGCTTGGCCGGTGGCTCGCGGCGGAGGGGCACGTGCCCGACCTGGTCGTCTGCTCCACCGCGCGTCGCACGCGGGAAACCTGGCGGCACGTAAGCGGCGAACTGCCCGCTTCGCCACCCGTCGAGTACGACGACGACCTCTACGGCGCCGACGTCCCCGAGTTCCTGAACGCCGCTCGCCGGACGCCGGCCGACGTCACCAGGCTCGCGCTCGTCTCGCACGAGCCCGGCGTCAGCGACCTGACCTTGCACCTGGCCGGTCACGGCGAAGAGACGTCGCCGATCCAGACCAAGTTCCCCACCGGAGCCGCGGCCGTGCTCGCGACGACGGATCCGTGGGACACGCTCCGCACCGCCCGGCTCGTCGCCTTCTTCCGGCCGCGGGACTTCGCGGGCTGACTTGGTCTGAACCAGGCATTGCTTCGCCTGCGTTCACATGCGTACGCTCCATTCACTCACAGGTCTGATGTTCATATTTGTGAATGGAGCGGACATGGTTTTCCGCCACACCGTCGTGGCCGCGCTCGCCGCGCTCGGCCTCGTCGCTTCTTTCGCCGCGCCGGCCGAGGCCGCGCCGCGACCCACCGGCTGCACCGTCCCGATCATCGGGCCGGTGTGCGCACCCGCGACCGCCGTCCTCGACGGCAAGCAGCTGCTTCGCACGAAGTTCGCCGCGCTCGTCGGCGAAAAGACGTCCCGTACGGCCCTGAACAACCTGCTGACGGCGGCCAAGACCGACCTGACGGCGGGGCCGTGGAGCGTGACGTCGAAGAAACAGGTCCCGCCCAGCGGGGATAAGCACGACTACCTCAGCCTGGCGCCCTACTGGTGGCCGACGACGCAGCCGACCGCGGAGAACCCGTGGGGCTGCCCGTTCGTGCAGCGTGACGGCCAGCGCAACCCGATCGTCGACGAGATCACCGACCACGCCTACCGCGGCGAAGCGTTCGCCGCGATCTACCGGCTGTCGCTCGCCTGGTACTACACCGGCGACGCGCGGTACGCCCAGCGCGCGTCGCTCGACCTGCGCACGTGGTTCCTCGACGCGGCCACGAAGATGAACCCGAACATGAACTTCGCCCAGGGCATCCCGTGCAAGGTGGACGGCCGCGGCATCGGCATCATCGAGTTCGCCTACACGCTGAGCCAGGTCGTCGACGCCACCGCGATCCTGGCCACCGGCGCGCCCGGCTGGACGAAGTCCGACCAGGCCGGCATGACCGGCTGGTACACGCAGTTCCTGGACTGGCTGCGCACCAGCAAGAACGGGACCGACGAGGCGAAGGCCCAGAACAACCACGGCAGCTTCTACGACATGCTCACCGCGGCCCTCGCCCTCGGCACGGGCCAGCGGGACCTGGCCGCGTCCATCGCTCGCGACGCCGGGCCCAAGCGGATCGCACCGCAGATCCAGGCCGACGGCCTGCAGCCGCAGGAGACGAGCCGGACCCGCAGCTGGCACTACTCGGCGTTCAACCTGGTCGCCCTCACCCGGCTGGCGCAGATCGGCACGCACGTCGGCGTCGACCTGTGGCACTACACGGCACCGAGCGGCGCGACGCTGTTCGGCGCGGTCGACTTCCTGATCCCGGGAGCGACGCAGGGGCAGCAGGCGTGGCCGTACCCCGAGCTGGACTTCCGGCCGTACGCGGCGCTGGACGTCCTCCACGCGGCGGCCGACGCGGGCGACCGCGCCGCGCGCACGGCGTTGCCGCGGGTGCCGGTGCAGCCGGGCGGCGACCTCTACCCGGTGCGGCCGGCCGCGGAACAGCTCGACGACATTTCCACGTCCTGACGTGGCGACGTCGTGACGTCGTGACGTCGTGACGGGAAAGGGCCCGGCCATTTGCGGCCGGGCCCTTTCTTGCCGGGAATCAGACGCCGGCCACCTGCGAAATCCAGCTGCGATAACGCGTGATGTTCGTGTAGGCGGTGTTGTTCGACCGGTCACTGGTCGACGCAACGCCGACCTGACGGCCGGAGGCGAACATCGGGCCACCGGAGTCACCGCCGGCGGTGATGCCGTTGACGCGGTTCGCGCACACGGCCACGCCACCGGTGTAGTCGCTGCAACCGATCGAGTTCACCCGCACGGTCGCGACCTTGAGGTAGCGCGACTGGCAGTTGATCTCGGAGCCGCACTGGCTCGTCGCGCCCCAGCCGTAGACCGAGACGTTCTGCCCGACCGAGACGTCACCGACGTTGCCGAGGGGCGAGTAGGTGGCGTTCACCGAGGTGGTGAGCCGGACGATCGCCAGGTCGGCGGAGCCGGGGTAGCGCGTGATGGTGGAGCCGGTGGCCATCGTCCCGCCGCTCGACTGGTCCAGGCTGCCGATGCGGAACGTGTAGGTGCCGGAGCTGCTGACGCAGTGCTTGGCGGTGAGGATGTACTGCGGGGCGATGATCGTCGCGGTGCAGTTCTGCTGGCCGTTGACGAACAGCCGGGCCGCCCAGGGCCCGCTGGTGGCGGTGCTGCCGCCGATGATCGACGGCTGGGCCTGCGGGGTGCTGTCGGCGGCCGCCGGACCGCCGAGGCCGACGACGGCCAGTGCGGTGCTCGCGGCCAGCAGGACGAACTTGCCGAATTTCACGCTCACTCCTTTTCACGCGGGGGAGAACCGCGTGGGGAAAGCCGGTGGGGACCGAACTCGAAGATTGTCCGAGTTTCCGGCTAATGTCCGGAACCGACGAAAGTCGCCGGTCGAATCCGTATTTATTTCCCGGAGTGGGCTACGTGCAGTACCCGTACTGTTCCGCGCTCTTGGGTGGCGCTCTTGGTCCTTGGTCCTTGGCCGGCTTCAGGCAGCGACGTTCACCGGGGCGGTCTTCCGCAGCCAGTACAGCCCGACGACCGGCAGGACCAGCGGGATGAAGAGGTAGCCCTCGCCGTAGACGGACCAGACGGTCGGGTGCCGGAAGGCGGCCGCGTCGACGAGGCTCAGCGTGCCGATGGTCAGCACGCCCAGGAGTTCGATGGAGCAGGCGACGAGGGCCACCCGCCACCAGCCGTCCCCTCGCCGGGCCAGCGCGACGGTCGCGACGATGTAGACGACCGCGGCGAACGCCGACAGGAGGTAGGCGAGCGGGGCTTCGTGGAACTTCGTGCCGATCTGGACGCCGGCCCGCGACGTCGCGGCCAGCGCGAAGATCGCGTACACGGCGACGAGCACCCGTCCGGGGCCGCTGGCCGTCCTACGCTGTTGCTCCACTCCACACCTCGTTCAGTCGCAGCACCATCACGGGGACGGCCAGGCAGGCAATGCCGAGCACGGCGGTGCTCGACCGGCTCCGCTCGGCCAGCGCCCAGGCGGCGCCCACGGGCAGCACGACCAGGCAGCCGATCAGGTAGGCCAGGTAGGTCGCCAGGCTGCCGGGCCGGTCACCACTGGCGAGCAGGACGATCCCGATCACCAGTTGAACGACCAGCAGCAGCTCGAGGACCGCGAGCGCGATCAGGAGCGGGTTGTCCGGAAGCCGGTTCCGAGCCGACTGGACGAAGCTCCAGAGCGCGACGAGCGTGGCGGCCACGGCGACCGTCACGGCGAATCCGAAGATCACCCGTTCCTCCTTCCGGTCCGCCGCCGTCAACTTACTCCGTGGTACTGGCGGGGCCGGCTGCCGAGGTGCCGCGGGCGTGGCGTGGACCACCCGTCGCGCTCCTGCGTCCACAGTGTTCCCGACATGTTCGGCTCCTATCGAGAAAATAGATCACGGATCGGCCTTGATGGCATTCTGCCAATTCGGCTGAGGATTTGGGGTCGCCCTCCGGTGGACCTGCGTAAACGTCGGAAAGATCTTCACGTTACACCACTATGGTGTGGTGATCGGACTGGACAAAATCACCCTCGGTTCGTCTAGCGGCTGGTAGACGCCTTTTTTGCCTACCTCGGATAGCCCAGTCGAACCGCCGGATTGGCGGATTGGCCCAGAGCTGTCCGGCATGGGGGAATATTCTTCGTCCCGGGACCGTGGTGTCCAGGGGATCGCACGGAGGGGTATCTCGGATGGACCTGCGCTACGAAGCATTTTGCTTCGCCGACCCGTTGTTCTACGACGAACAGCAGGAAAACGGCGCGCCGGCCGAGAATTTCACCACGATGTTCCGGGTGCCGGACACCGGTTGGGTGACCACCGACCGTGGAGTGTGGCGCACCGTGCGCCCGGCTGGCCACGTCCTTCCGGCTCAGGGCTGGCAGATTCACGTTTCCGCCGGCTTGGACAACGCTGGCCGGCTACTCGCGCACGTCTACGAGTCCTGTATCGAGCATGCGGTCGCCTACAAGCACCTCCGCTCACTGCTGACTCTGCTCGCGCGGAATTCGAAATACGCGCCCGGCGACAGCGGGGTCGAGCTGGCCACCATTTACCCGGTCGACCACAACGAACTGGAGCGAGTCCTCACCGACCTGTCACCGCGGCTGGAGGCAGAGCACGGTCCCGGTATTCCGAGCGGCTTGCGGTACGGCGACGGTCCCCTCTACGTGCGTTACGGCGGATTCGCCGACCAGTGGGTGGAACACAACGGCAATCGGGTCCCGGCAGTCCGCAAGCCGGATGGCCGGCTGGTTCCGGAGAAGCGCGAGCCGACGTTCTCCGTGCCCGACTGGGTCAAGCTGCCGCCCTGTTTGCGAAACAGCCTGCCCACAGGCCAAGGAGGTGCCGCGGCCCGATTCCCGTACCGAATGGTGAAGCCGCTGCACGTCTCGAACGGCGGCGGCACCTACCTCGCCGACCCCAAGACGGGCGGCGACCAGTTCGTCCTCAAGGAGGCCCGCTCACACGGGGGTCTCGACGAGGCGCGCATCGACGCCGTCGAGCGGCTGCAACGAGAGCACGAGATGCTCGGTCGGCTCGCCGGTATCCCCGGTGTGCCGCAGATCGTCGAGCAGTTCGCCGTCTCTGAGCGCCACTACCTGACCACGGAGTACCTGCCGGGTATCTCGTTGGCCAGCTGGCTGACCCGCAACTACCCGCTGACCAGGAGCAACACAACAACCGCCGACCTCGCCGCCTACGCAGGGCGCGCGCTGGACATCATCGCTCGAGTGGAGAAGACGATCGCGGAAGTTCACGCCCGCGGCATCGTCGTGGGCGAGCTGCATCCCTCGAACATCCTGATCGACGAGGACGACCACGACCGCATCTCCCTGACCGACTTCGGGTCGTCATTCGACGCCGAAGTCGATGATCGCCCGGCCCCGGGCACACCCGGCTTCCGTGCTCCGGCCGACCGCACTGGGTTCGAGGTCGACGAGCACGCGCTCGCAGCGTTGCGACTGTGGCTGTTCCTGCCGCTATTGCCGCTGGCGGAGCTCGCTCCGGTAAAGCTGCGCCGGATCGCTGACTTCGTAGAACACCGGTTCGCGCTGCCCGAGGGGTACGCCGATGCCGCAGTTGCGGTGCTGGCCCCGCGTGACGTCTCCGCGGAGCCGGCACCGGTCCACACCGAGCTCGACCACGACAAACCGGACTGGCCGCTCGTCCGCAAGCAGATCACCGAGGCGATCTTGGCCAGCGCCACCCCGTCGCGCCAGGATCGGCTGTTCCCCGGCGACGTCGAACAGTTCACCGTCGGCGGTGTGTGCTTCGGTGTCGGTGCCGCCGGCGTGCTGCACGCGCTCGACGTCGCCGGCGCCGGTCGCTTCCCCGAGCACGAACGCTGGCTGATCGACGCAGTCCGTCGTGAGCCACCGACCCGGCCCGGGTTCTACGACGGTAGCTCCGGCATCGCCTACGTGCTCGAGAACTTCGGGTATCACGACCAAGCCAGCAAGCTGCTGGCGTCTTCCGCGCGGCTCGTCGAGCAGACGAGCGATCACTCCCTGGAGAGCGGTCTGGCCGGCATCGGGCTGACCATGCTGCATTTCGCGACGGTCCGTCAGGACAACGAGTACGGCCGTCAAGCGCTGGCGACGGCCGTCCGGCTGGCCGAGGCGCTCGAGACTGCGGCGCCGCCCGGCCATTCGGCTCGTGCCGGCCTACTGTCCGGTTGGGCCGGGCCCGCGCTGCTGTTCGTCCGGCTCTTCGAACGCACCGGCGAGCCGGCCTGGCTCTCGTTCGCCGACCAGGCGCTGTGCCGCGACCTCGAAGAATGCATCGAAGCCGACGACGGCTCGCTTCAGGTCCGAGACGGCGTCGCCCGGACGTTGCCGCACATCGGCGTCGGCAGCGCAGGGATCCTCCTGGTCACCGAACAGCTGGCTCGGCACCGGCCGGACGCAGAGGCCGGTGACAGCCTTCCCGCATTGCGCGAGGCGTGCCTCGGCGAGTTCGTCCTCCACCCCGGCCTGCTCAACGGCCGGTGCGGACTGGCGGTCGCACTGGCTGCCAGCGCAGATGCGGAGCAGCCGGGCCGCGCGGCGGCGATTGATCGGCAGCTGGCATGGCTGGGTTGGTACGCGGTGCCGTACAAAGGCGGCCTCGCGTTCCCGGGCAACCGGTTGCTGCGCCTCTCAATGGACGTCAAGACCGGCGGGGCGGGGATCCTCCTTTCTCTTGCTTCGCTCTTTGACGGCAAGGAAGTGCTGCCCTTCCTGGGCGGCATACCCTCCTCGGGGCCTGGTCGCTGAGCGGGACCGCCGCAATCGCCGGGCCATTCAGCAGAACCACTTGCCGTCGTTGGTATGCGCGGCGATTGTTCGTGCAGGCAGCCGGCCTCCCCGTGTCGGGAGGCGGCTGACTGCGGCAGTGGTGCGGTCCGCCGGCGGGGCGCCTTCCGGCGACGGACCGCGACCACTACCAGGCCGTTGCAGCGGGGATTTCAGTCGTCGGCGGGGCGCCTGCCGGCGACAACTTCGTCATCTCCACCTGGCCACAAAAGGCGATGGCGCGTCCGCTCCCGGGGCGTCTGCCGGAAGCGGACGCGCGACCACCACTTTTGGCCCACTTCTGTGTTCGGGTGCCGTGACCGCCGCAGGGACGCCTGCCGGCGACGGGTCCGGGACCACCTTCGAGCCGTCTGCTCCACCACTCTGCCGCCGCAACCGGATCGACGCCTAGGTCGCCATCCGTGTTACTAGCCGATCCGGTAAGGAAACAGCCCGTCCACTGTGGACCGATCTCATGCGCTCTCCAGCCTATCGCCGTCGCGGGGGTGCGGAACCCCTCGTGGCGAATCTGTGGACAACTCGCCGATGATCGGTGGCCTTGTGGACAACTCGGGCCGGATCGCCCGGTTCTGTCGGGGCCGTCGTGCATGATCGGAAGCGCAGGAAGACAAGGCCTGGAACCCGCACCGTCGAAGGGAGGTGAAACGAACGGCGGTGCGTGTCATCCAGGCTGCAGTGCCTCCAACGCCTCGCGCAGCTTACCGGAAACCGGCGTTGGCCGGCGGGACTCGCGGTCTACGAAGACGTGCACGAAGTGCCCTTCGGCGACCAGGGATTCGTCGGCTGCATACATGCCGATTTCGTAGCGGACGCTGGACTTCCCGAGGTGTGCGACCCGCAACCCGACCCTCAATGAACCAGGAAAGGACACCGATGCGTGATACCCGCAATGCGACTCGACGCACAGCCCGATCACCGCCCCGGCTTCGATGTCAAGGCCTCCTTGCTCAATGAGCCACGTGTTGATCACGGTGTCCATCAGCGAGTAGTGGACGACGTTGTTCACGTGCCCGTAGACGTCGTTGTCCTTCCAACGCAACGGAACCGTCTGCCAGTGCGGGTACTCGCTCACCACAGCGACACCGACTCGCGCAGGATGCCCGACAGGTCGTCGGCGGAGGCCTCGCGTGGCGCGGTGGCCAGCAGGCGCTGCTGCTTGAGCGTTCCCTCGACGAGGGAGTCCACATCGGACTCCGTGTAGCCGACGGCACCGATGCCGTCCGGGATGCCGATCTGGCGCATCAGGTCGATCAGCACCGCGGGCAGGTGGTCGGCGAAGTCGCCGGGCCATTCGAAGTCGGGCGCCAGCAGGCGTGCGACTCGCAAGTGACGGTCCGGGGCCGCGTCGAAGGTGAAGCGGAATGCGGCGGGCGCGGTCAGCGAGACCGCCATGCCGTGCGGGACCATGGGTTCTTCGCCTGGGTACCCGTCCGGGTGGAAATCCCTGACCTGGCCGGCGATCGGATAGGCGTTCGCGTGGGGGATGTGCACGCCGGCGTTGCCGAAGCCGAGGCCGGCGAACGTCGCGGCCAAGGCCATGGCTTCGCGGGCCTTGAGGTCGGAACCGTCGCGCACGGCGGCTGGGAGGGCCCACGACAGCAGCCGGAGGGACTGCTCGGCGAACATGTCGGCCAGCGGGTTCGAGCCGCAGTACGGCACGCGCTGCTCCGGGCGCTTGCGGTCGAACTCGGTGTACGGCTTGGCGGTATAACTCTCTGCCGCGTGGCAGAGGATGTCCATGCCGCTGGCGGCCGTCACGCCGGGTGGCTGGCTGACCGTGAGCCGCGGGTCGACGACGGCCAGGGTCGGGCGCAGCCGCAGGTGGCTGATTCCGCTCTTGACGCGCAGGGACAGCACGTCGAGGACGCAGACCGTGGTGCTCTCCGAGCCCGTGCCGGTGGTCGTGGGCACCGCGACCAGCGGCTTGAGCGGCTGGGCCGGTGCTCGGCCGCCGCCGACGGGGGCGTTGACGTAGTCCATCAGGTCGCCGTCGTTGCTCGTCAGGAGGTTGGCCGCTTTGGCGGTGTCGATGGCGGACCCGCCGCCGACGGCGACGAAGGCGTCGTACGGACCCGTTCCGCGGGCGAAGTCAACCGCCTTCTGCATGCTGACATCGGTGGGTTCGACGTGTACGCCGTCGAAGATCTCGGTCTCGATGCCGTAGCCCGCGATGCCGTCGGCTATGCGGCGGGGCCAGCCGGTCGCGGCCACCTGAGGATCCGTCACCACGAGCACGCGGTGGGCGCCGTACTGGGTGAGGTCGTAGCCGATCTCGTCGCTGGCGCCGGTGCCGTACTTCAACGCCGGTGCGCCATAAGTAAAAACAGTTTCATGTTCGGTTGCGGCCAAGTCGGTGGTCCTCGCTCCCTTGATCGGCTTGCAGTCGGTCAAAGCGGACATTCGGCCTATCCTTGTCCGGTTTCGGTGAAGATCACTTGACTGCACTGAACGGTGCCCGCCTAAGCTCTCCTCATTAGATACCAACTGGGAGCGACCGTCGCCCAGACGGCCGTGCGGATCCTGACCGAGGCGCGTGTCCGCCGCGTGTACGCGGTGGTCGGTGAGTCCTTCCTGGAACTGCTCGACGCCCTGCAGCGGGAGCGGGAGATCACGCTGGTCTCGGCGCGCCACGATGCCGGCGCGGCGTTCATGGCGGAGGCCGAAGGGAAGCTCACCGAACGTCCTGCCGTGCTGCTCGCGAGCCGGGGGCCGAGTGCGGCGAGCCTGGCCATCGGCGTCCAAACGGCGTACCAGGACGAGACGCCGATGGTCGTGCTGCTGGAGACGCCGGCGACCGAGCCGGTGTGGTCGTCGTCGGGGGAGCTGCCGACGTCGGATCTCACGGCCATGTTCGAGTCGATCGCCAAGTCGACATTGCGGGTGACCGACCCGGACGGGCTGCCGGGACTGCTCGCGCACGCGCTGACGACGTCGCAGGAAGGGCGGCCGGGGCCGGTCGTGCTCGGCGTGCCCTGCGACATCTGGGGGATGCCCTACGACGCGGCGAAGCCGATGGCGCGGGTGCGGCCGCCGGCGTCCGGGACGCTGGGCCGTTCGGCTGACGCCGTGGCGCAGCTGGTGGACGAGGCGAAATATCCCGTGGTCATCGTCGGCGGGCGGGCGCGGTCGGCGCGGGACGAGCTGATCGCCGTCGCCGATGAGCTTGCGCTGCCCGTCTACAACGCCTTCCGGCGGCAGGACGCCTTCCCGGAAAACCACGCCCGGTACGCCGGTCACCTGGGGCTGGGCATCCCGGCGCGGCAGCTGGACGCGCTCGAGCGCGCGGACCTCGTGCTCGCGCTCGGCACCCAGCTCGACGAGGTGACCACCCAGGCCTACCGCTACCCGACCGCGCAGCAAACGCTGGTCATGGTCGGCACCGGCATCGACGTCAGCCCGAAGCGGCGGGGACTCACCTTCCGCGTCGACTCCGAGGTCGAACCGTTCCTGCGGGAGCTGCGGGAGGTGGCGTCGCCGCGGACGCGGCGGGCCTCGGCGGCGAACGCGGCCGTCCACACCTTCATGACCCCGCCCGACACCAGCGGGAACACGCGGGTGCACCCCGTCGACGTCGTCCGCGCGCTGCGGAAGCTCGCGCCCGAGGACACCATCGTGACCAGCGACGCCGGCAACTTCGCGCAGTTCATGCACCGCTACTGGTGCTTCACCGCGCCGCGCAGCCAGCTCGGTCCGAGCAACGCCGCCATGGGCTACGCCGTTCCGGCCGCCGTCGCGGCGAAGCTGGCCGAGCCGCGGCGGACCGTCGTCGCCATGGTTGGGGACGCTGGGACGCTCATGACCGGCCAGGAGATCGAAACGGCCGTCCGCTACCGTGCGCCGGTCATGGTGGTCGTCTTCCAGAACGGCGTCCACGGCGCGCTCGCCATGCACCAGGCGCGCACCTACGGCCGGCTCACCGGGGTCTCCATCCCGCTGACCGACTTCGCTTCGTGGGCGCGTGGGCTGGGCGCGGCCGGGTACACCGTGGACGATCGTGAAGAGCTCGAGCCGATCATCGCGAGCGCTCTGGTGCGGCAGCGGCCGTGCGTCATCGACGTGCGGACGGACCCCGATGTCGTGACCCCGGACGTGCGGCTCTCGGCCCTGCTCGGGCAGGCGCGTCCGCAACCTCCCGCCCAGTAACGGTTTTGCTCTGTTTCGTTCCGGAAAAGCTGGGAATGTCGTGTGGTAGCAGGGCGTTGGCTCGGGTAGCCTGACGGTGTTCCGGTGGTGGTTCGCCGCTGAACCTTCCCGGCCGGGTCCCGGCGGGAGATAACCGGTTTCTGTCGGTGCCGCATGGCACCATCACGGTCATGACCCGCGCCGAAGCGGGCAGGGAACGAGGGGAGTTTCGACGTGACCGATCACCAGCACGCATCCGAACCGCGGAAGTCCTCCGGCGTCGTACCGGTGCTGTTCAGCGCCAGCTCAGAGGCCCACGACGACGCCGTGGTCGCCGCCGATCGGGACGCCGCCTGGCGCTCGCCGTTCGCCACCGAGGGGCTGCGCCCGGCGAGTGGCGAATAGCTCACCCCGCCCGGGTGAAGATGGCTTGTCCGCCCTGGTCAAGGTGTGCTTTACTGCTTATGGTCTCGACTTTTGTGTTCGTGATGAGTCACGCTCGCAGAATTCAGCGGGCGTAGTGTCTCCTCGCCGAGGAAGCAAACCGTCCGGGTGCTGACCCGGGTCGCCGAAGTGGCTTCCTGTTTTGGTGTTACACATGGAGATTTTTGATGACTCAGGGCACTGTGAAGTGGTTCAACTCCGAGAAGGGGTTCGGCTTCATCACCCCCGACAACGGTGGCGGCGACGTCTTCGTTCACTACAGCGAGATCCAGGGTAACGGCTTCCGTACCCTCGAGGAGAACGCTCGCGTCGAGTTCGAGATCGGCCAGGGCCAGAAGGGTCCGCAGGCCACGTCGGTCACCGTGATCTGACTTTGATCTTGGGAAAGGGCCGTCACCCGTCCGGGGTGGCGGCCCTTTTCGTACGCTGCGGACCATGATTGAGCACGGATACACCGTTTCCGGCATGAACTGCGGCCACTGCGCCCAGTCGGTGACCGAAGAAATCGCGGCGCTGCCCGGAGTGGCCGAAGTGGACGTCGACGTCGCGGCCGGCCGGGTGCTTGTGCGAGCCGAAACCGCACTGGCCGAGGACGACGTCCGGGCCGCGGTCCGCGAGGTGGGCTTCACCTACGAGGGTGTCGCCGACCTGGTCCGGTAGCTCGTCGGCGGAATCTTGCCTCGGTTGGTTCTTCCCCGCCCGCCGCTCCGGGTTGGACTGTCCACTGGAGATCACTGAGTGAGACGCGCAGTGTGATCTCCGTCGCTTCGGTCGCATACACACGCGAAGACTGCAACCCCACCACTGCAACGCCCTGCAACCCTTCCGCTCCGCCCGATCACGGAGTCTCCTGTTCTCCGGTGAAAGAACGGGAGGTCAGGTGGGTGAAACGGTGGCGGGGATCGTCGCGAACCCCGCTTCGGGGCGGGACATCCGCCGGCTGGTCGCGCAGGCGTCGGTGTTCCCCACCGCGGAGAAGGCGAACATGGTCCAGCGGCTGCTGGCGGCGTTCGCCGTCACCGGGCTCGACCGGGCCCTCGTCTCGACCGACCTCGGCGGCATCTCCACCGCGGTCCTGCGCGCCCTCGGGCGCGGTGGCTCCTGGCCGAAGGTCGACTTCTGTGAGGACGACGCTCTCACCGGCACCGCCGCGGACACGACGAACGCCGTGCGTCGCATGGTCGAGGCCGGCGCCGGGGTCATCGTCGTCCTCGGCGGGGACGGGACTGCCCGGGTTGCCGCCAAGGCCTGCGAAGACGTTCCGCTGCTCGCCCTCTCCACCGGGACCAACAACGTCTTCCCGCAGGTGCGGGAGGCGACCGTCGCCGGCCTGGCCGCGGGGCTGATCGCCACCGGGCAGATCGACCCGGACCTCGTCACCCACCGCGTCAGCGTGCTCGAAGTCGTCACCAAAGCCCGCAGGGAGATCGCGCTCGTCGACGTCTGCGTGTCGCTGAGCAGGCACATCGGGGCGCGGGCGCTGTGGGACCCGTCCTCACTCACCGAGTTGTACTGCACGTTCGCCGAGCCGGACGGAATCGGCCTCACGAGCGTTCCAGGCCAACTGTGTCCCAGCCCTCGGTCGAGCCCGGACGGCGTCGCGCTGCAGCTCGGGCCGGTCGGGGAGACGCCGTACGTCGTGCACGCGCCGATCGCACCTGGGCTCGTGCGGCCGGTCGGCGTGCGCGGTTGGGGGCTCCTGCGGCCGGGGGTGCGTGTCGAGCTCGCTGCGGCGGGCGGTGTCATCGCTCTCGACGGCGAACGGGAACTCGAACTCAAAACCGGTGAGAGCGCGTTCGTGGAGCTCAAACCTGACGGGCCTTGGGTCGTCGACGTCCGGGCCGCGATGGCGGAGGCGGCGCGAAAAGGGCTCCTGCGCACGGACACCGAACCGGGGAAGGAGCGCCGGAGATGACGGACGCCCTCCAGGGTGCGTATCGCGTGATGCGGACCATCCGGGCCGTCGAAGAGCAAGTCCGCGCGAGCGGGCACCCGTACGCCGGTGAGGAAGCCCTGGCCGCGGGCGTCTGCCTCCACCTCGACAGCCGTGACGCCATCGCCGGCACGCACCGCCGGCTCGGGCACCGCATCGCCAAGGGCGTCGACGTCCGGGCCGTCCTGGCCGAGATCCGGCACGACCGGCTGCTCACCACGAACACACGAGGCGGCGTCCCGCTGCTGATCTGCGGTGCCGCGATCGCCGCGAAACAGCAGGACCTCGGCGGCGTCGGCGTCGCCTTCCTCGGCGACGGCCCCGGCACGACGCTCGAGGCCTTGAACCTCGCGTCGGCCTGGCACCTCCCCGCCATCTTCGTCACCGAGGACACCGGTTACGCCGATCGGGTGGCCGGGCTCGGCGTGCCCGGGGTCGTCGTCGACGGATCCGACTTCTTCGCCGTGCACGAAGCGGCCGGAGAAGCGGTCGGCCGGGCCCGCGCCGGCGGGGGACCGACGCTGATCGAGGCCGGCTTCCCCCGGCACGTCGGGGACTGCCTCCAGCGGTTCCGCACCCGCGTCACCGACAGCGGTGAGCTGCGCGAACAGGTCCTCGACGCGATCGACGCCGAAGTCGCCCGGCTCATCCAAGCCTCGATCTCCGCCCCGAATTCCGCCCCGGACGAGCTGGAGACCGACGTCTACGTCTCGTACTGACCGCACGAACGACCCGAAGAAACCGCGACGTGCGCCACCTACCGATCATCCGGCCGAAACGGCAGACTCCCAGGAGGTACAGCACAAGGAGCGGCGGTTGGGGCAGCGAGACCTCGAGGCGGCGTTGCCGGCCGGGGCGGATCCCCGGCGGCACGCCCGTGTCCTCGCGCAGGTACACGAAGCGGCCCTGAACGGCCAGGCGCTGCCCACCAAACTGCGCCCCGTCATCGGCGCGTCCTGGCAGCGGATGCGTCGGCTCGGCATGGACCCGGACAGCCGCGCCGCCGCGCCCGTCCTGAGCTTCGAGCAGCTGGAAACCCGTCGCCGCGCGAGCGGGCTGGCCGACGCGCTGCCGATCCTGCGCGGCGGCCTGATCAGCCTCGCCGAGCAAGCCGCGCACATCATGGTGATCGCCGACGCCGGTGGTGCCGTCCTCTGGCGGGACGGCAGCGCCGCGGTCCGCCGCCGCGCCGACCGGCTCGGGTTCGTCGAAGGCGTCGACTGGCAGGAGGAAGCCGTCGGCACCAACGCGATCGGCACCGCGCTCGTCGCGCGCAGCCCGATCCAGGTCTACTCGGCCGAACATTACGTCCGTGCTCAGCACTCCTGGACGTGTGCGGCCGCGCCGCTGCACGACCCGCGCGACGGCAGGCTACTCGGCGTCGTCGACCTCTCCGGGCCGGCCTCGACCGTCCACGCGACGACGTTGGCGCTGGTCGACGCCGTCACGCGGCTCGCGGAAGCCCAGCTGCGCACCACCCACCGCACCGAACTGGAGAGACTGAGGGGCTTCGCCGTCCCTGTCCTCGCGAAGGTCGGCGGACGCGCCATGGTGGCCGACGAACACGGCTGGGTCGCCGCGGCCGCCGGGCTCGCGCCGGTCGACCGGGTCGCGCTGCCCACCGGCCTCGGACCCGGACGGGCCTGGCTGCCCGCGTACGGCGGTTGCTCGGTCGAGCCGGTCCCCGGCGGCTGGCTGCTCCGGCTGACCGAGAACGACGCCGCACCGCCCACCCGCGTCGTGCTCGACGTCCGGTCGCCGCGCGAGCCCGAGCTCACCGTGGCCAGCGCGGCCGGGACCTGGACGCACCGGCTCAGCCCGCGCCACGCCGAAGTCCTCTACGTGTTGGCGAGCCACCGCGACGGCCGGTCGGCGTCCGAGCTGTCGGCCGACCTGTTCGGCGACGCCGGCCGGACCGTCACCGTCCGCGCCGAAATGTCCCGGCTGCGACGGCACTTCGGCGGCATCCTCGGCGCGAAGCCGTACCGCTTCGCCGACGACGTCGAGGTGGTCGTCCGGCGGCCGGCGGACCCCGAAGCTGTGCTCCCGCACTCGCTCGCCCCGGCCATCCGCGGCTGACCGGCGGCGAAGAAGAACGTGCTGAAACGCCTGCCCGACACCATCGCGCCGAGCTGGCTGGTGGTGCAGCTGCTCGGCACGCTCTTCTTCGCCGCCACCCTGCTCACCGCCCGCGAAACCGATCCGCGCGTCTGGACCGCCTACGGCATCGCGACCGCGGGCTGGCTGGGCTTCGTCCTGCAGACACGGCGGCGGCCGAAAACGGCGGCCGCGTTGCTCGCCGCCGCCAGCGCCGTGCCGGCGGCGATCGTCGGCTGGGTGGAGGACTCGTCGGCCATCCTGCTGTCCGTCATCGCCCTGGGCCGGCTCGCCACCCTCACCTCGGTCAGCGTCGGCACGATCCTCGCCGCCGGCCTTCTGGACGTCGCGCTGGCCGTGACGTCGCACGCGCTCGCCGGCCACTCCCTCGGCGAGTCGCTCGCCGACGCCGGCGTGATGCTGCTGCTGGTGCTGCTCGGGCTCAACCGCCGCCAATACGAAGTGCAGGCGACGCAGAGCCAGGCGCTGCTGGAGCAGACGCGGCTCGCCCAGGCCGAACACGCCCGCGCCGCCGCGCTCGACGAACGCACCCGGATCGCCCGCGAACTCCACGACGTCCTCGCGCACTCCCTTGGCGCGCTGGGTGTTCAGCTCGAACTCGCCGAGGCGCTGCTGGCCGAGAAGTCCGATGTGGATGGTGCACTGCGCTCGGTCCGGCGCTCGCGGAGTCTCGCCGCCGCCGGGCTGGCCGAGGCGCGCGACGCCGTCGCCGCGCTGCGCCAGGATGTCCCGCCGCTCACCGAAACCCTCGCCGCGGTGGCCGCCGCGCACGCCCGCGACCACGGTGTCACCGTGGACTTCGCCGCCGACGGCGCGCCCCGGCCGCTCCCGTCCGCGGCGGTCGTCGCCCTGGCCGGGATCGCCCGGGAAGCCCTGACCAACGCCGGTAAGCACGCACCCGGCGAGGACATCCGGATGCGGCTGAGCCACGCGCCCGGCGTCGTCCGGCTCGACGTCCGCAACACCCTCGCGGCGTTCACCCGGACAGGTGAAGGATTCGGCCTGGCCGGCATGCGCGAGCGGCTCGCCCTCGCCGGCGGAACGCTGACGTCGGGCCCCGAAGACGGCCACTGGCGCGTCCTGGCGGAAGTCCGTACCTGATCACCGGTGTGCCCGGGAACACATCCGCCCAGATCACGTGCTGATGACAGCGGGCGGTGCCGGTGGCTGCGCGCGCGGCGACTCGGCTACCTTCTGCGGGTACGGCTCACAGCGATCTTTTTCGGGGGCTCCGGGAGGCGAAGCCCCCGGCCTGGGGCGATGCCCCGGATGGCAGGGGGAGGAATTCGGGGATGACCAGCACCGCGACGGCCCCGGCGCCCGCGCCGGGAGCTCCGCCGTCGCCACCGGACAACCGCGACCGCACCGGGGGCCGCAGCGGCCTGCTCGGGCTGCTCGACCTGCCGGGCCAGGGGGTCCGCGCGGTCATCCGGTCGGCCGCGACCACGCCCGGCCGGCTCACCGTGATCGCCGTCGGGCTGGTGCTGCTGGCGCTGGTCGCCGGGCTCGTCGCGACGCTGTCGGTGCAGGACCGCGACGACACGATCAGCGGCGTCATCGACCGCCGCGAGCCCCTGGCCGCCGCGTCGCAGCAGGTCTACCGCTCGCTCTCGGACGCCGACGCGACCGCCGCGAGCGCGTTCCTCTCCATCGGCACCGAGCCGCCCGAGCTCCGCCAGCGCTACGAGCGGGACATCGCCGAAGCCGGCGCCGCGCTCGCCAAGGCCGCGTCCGACAGCGCGGACGTCGCCGCCGCGGCCGCCCCGGTCGACACGCTGAACCAGCAGCTGCCCGTCTACACCGGGCTCGTCGAGACGGCCCGGGCGAACAACCGGCTCGGCTACCCGGTCGGCGCGTCCTACCTGCGCGAGGCGTCCGAGCTGATGCGGGCGAAGATCCTGCCCGCCGCCCAGGACCTCTACCGCGTCGACACCGAGCGGCTCATCGAAGAACAGGACAGCGCCACCGGATTCCCGTGGCTCGCCACGATCCTGGTGGTCGCCTTGCTGGCCGCGCTGATCGTCGCCCAGGTCTACCTGACCCGGCGCACCAACCGGCTGCTCAACGTCGGGCTCGTCGTCGCGACGGCCGCCGTCGTGGTGTCGCTGCTGTGGGGCGCGGTCGCGCTGATCGTCCAGGGCAGCCTGGTCGGCAGCGGCCAGGACGACGGTTCGCACCGCGTCGACGTGCTCGTCCGCGCGCGGATCGCCGCGCTGCAGGCCCGCGCCGACGAAACGCTGACGCTGGTCGCCCGCGGCGACGGCGGGGCGTACGAGAAGGACTTCAGCGCCAAGGCGGTCCAGCTGGTCGGCGAAGACGGCCAAGGGGGTCTCCTCGGCGAAGCTCGCGGCCTGATCAAGGACGGCGCCGGCGCCACGAAGATCGCCGACGCGTCGGCGGCCGCGACAGACTGGCTGAAGGCGCACCGGCAGGTGCGCGCCCAGGACGACGCCGGGGCGTACCAGGAAGCCGTCGACTCCGCCGTGCAGGAAGACGCGAAAGGTGGCTCCGCGCCGGCGTTCCGGCGGCTCGACGACAGCCTCCAGGCGGCCATCGACGTCGGGCGGCAGGACTTCGTCGACGACACCCACAACGGCGACCGCGCACTGACGCTCCTCGCCCCCGGCTTGGCCGTGCTGGCGATCGTCGCCGCGGCGGGTGTCACCATGGGGATCCGGGAGCGACTGAGGGAGTACCGGTGAACAGGCGCGGGAACACGGTCCGGGCGGGCGTGCTGGCGGTCGTCGCGCTGCTGGCGGCGTCCTGCGGCAGCCCCAGGAAACCGGTCGACCCGGCGCCGGTCGGCAACGCGGCCTGGCCGCAGCCCGCGCACGTCGGCGGCCCGGACGCGACGGCGGGCGGGACCTCCGACACGAGCTGCAACCCGCTGGCCAGCCTGTCGCCGACCAGCACGACCGTCCCCGACAACTCGACGATGTCCGACATCCGCAAGCGCGGCAAGCTGATCGCCGGCGTCGACCAGACGACCTACCTGTTCGGCTTCCGCAACCCCACCTCGGGCAACCTCGAGGGCTTCGACATCGACATGGTCAACGCGGTCGCGAAGGCGATCTTCGGCTCGGCCGACGGCCACGTCCAGTTCCGCGCGATCCCGTCGTCGCAGCGCGAAGAGGTCCTGAAGAAGCACCAGGTCGACATCGTGGTCCGGACCTACAGCATCACCTGCGCGCGCAAGAAGGACGTCGAGTTCTCCTCCGTGTACTACGTGGCGGGCCAGAAGATCCTGGTCACCAAGGAGTCGAAGGCGCAGAAGCTGGCGGACCTGAGCGGCAAGCGGGTGTGCGCGACCAAGAAGTCGACGTCGCTGGCGAAGATCGCGACGGACCCGGCCAAGCCGGTGCCGGTCTCGGTGGACAATTGGTCGGACTGCCTGGTGATGCTCCAGCAGGGCCAGGTCGAGGCGGTGTCGACCGACGACACCATCCTCGCCGGGATGGCCGCGCAGGACTCGACGCTCGAGGTCCGCGGCGAGCGGCTGACCCAGGAGAACTACGGCATCGGCGTGCCGAAGGACCACGAGGACATGGTCCGCTACGTCAACGCGGTGCTCGACCAGATCCGCGGCAACGGCGTGTGGCAGGACAGCTACCGCCGCTGGGTGGAAGCCCGGCTCGGCCCGGCTTCGCCGCCGTCGCCCCAGTACCAGCAGTGAAGGTAACTCAGCGCGACTAGGATCGATCTCCGCACGTCGCAGGGGATCCGGGAGGTAGCAGTGTCGGAGGAGCCGCGCCGTCCTCGGCACGCCGCGCCGGACGACGAGCCGCAGCAGGTGGCCACGCCGAGCTGGCAGCCGCCGCCACCGGTGCGGTGGGAGACGCCGGAACCGTCGATCTCGGGCCGCCTCGACGACGGCGAACCGGCCGGGCAGGTACCCGGGCGCCGCCCGCCGACGCCGCCGCGCGGGCAGCCCCGCCCGCCGATCCCGGGGGCGGAAGATCCGACCCGCCCGCCGGGCAGCATCGCCCCGGTCGCGCCGCCGACGCCGGCCCAGCGGCCGGACGCCGGTGCGCCGCAGCCGCCGAACGTGCCGGTGGCGCCGAACGTGCCGGTGGCGCCCTCGGCGCAGGCCGTGCGCCCGAACTCCGACGCGCCGCAGCCGACGCAGGCCGTGCGCCCGAATCCCGATGCGCCGCAGCCGACGCAGGCCGTGCGCCCGAATCCCGACGCGCCGCAGCCGACGCAGGCGGTACGCCCGAATTTCGATGCGCCGCAGCCGCCGGTCGTCCCGTCGGCGCAGGCCGTGCGCCCGGACCCCGACGCGCCGCAGCCGACGAGCGTTCTCGCCGCGCCGGCTCCGGAGACGCAGAGCATCATGCCGCCGGTGCCGCGGCCGGACACCGGTCCCGGGGCGCCGCTGCCCGACCCGGGCACCGAAAGCGTCCTGCCCGAGCGCACCAGCGAAGGCCGGCACACCGGCACCGGCACGGGAACGGGCACCGGAACGGGCACCGGCAGCGGCTCCGGTTCCGGCTCTGGCGCGTTCCCCGGCACTTCGCGGCGGACGTCGTCGCGGACGTCGCGGTCCCGCCGCGGCCGTCTCGGCGCCGGGCTGGTCGAGGTTCCGCCGGTTCCCGCGCGCGATCCCGCGTCCGCGGTGCTGACGAACCCCGTGGTGTCGGAGGAAAAGCGGTTCTGCGGCAGCTGCAACGCGAAGGTCGGCCGCGGCAAGGACGGCAAACCCGGTTCGCCGGAAGGGAAGTGCGAGAACTGCGGCGCGCCGTTCTCCTTCCTCCCGAAGCTGCAGCCGCACGAGCTCGTCGGCGGCCAGTACGAGGTCCTCGGCGCGATCGCCTACGGCGGTCTCGGCTGGATCTACCTGGCACAGGACCACAACGTCAGCGACCGCTGGGTCGTCCTCAAAGGACTGATCGACACCGGCGACGCGACGGCGATGGCGGCCGCGGCCAACGAGCAGCGGTTCCTCGCCGAGGTCGAGCACCCGAACATCGTCAAGATCCACAACTTCGTGCAGCACCCGGACGCCCACAGCGGGACGACCACCGGCTACATCGTGATGGAGTACGTCGGCGGCCAGTCGCTGCGGCAGCTCGCGCTGGCGCACCACCGGGAAAGCCGCCGTCCGGAGCCGCTGCCGATCGGCCAGGTCATCGCCTACGGGCTGGAGATCCTGCCCGCGCTCGGCTACCTGCACAGCCAGGGCCTGCTCTACTGCGACCTCAAGCCGGACAACGTCATCCAGACCAACGAGCAGCTCAAGCTGATCGACCTCGGCGCGGTCCGCCGCACCGACGACTACGAGAGCCCGCTGTTCTTCACCACCGGCTACAGCGCACCGGAACTGCCGACGCAGGGCGCGTCGGTGGCGTCGGACCTGTTCACCGTCGGGCGCACGCTCGCCGTGCTCAGCTTCGAATTCACCGGCTACACCAGCAAGTTCAAGACCACCCTGCCCGGCCCGGACGCCGTCCCGCTGTTCGCGCTGTTCGGTTCGTACTACCGGTTCCTGCGGCGGGCGACGCACGCCGACCCGGACCGGCGGTTCCTCTCCGCCGAGGAGATGTCCGACCAGCTCACCGGGGTGCTGCGCGAGATCATGGCGCTCGGCACCGGCAAGCCGCGGCCCGGCGTGTCCACGGTGTTCGGCCCGGAGAGCCGCACGTTCGGCGTGCAGCTGGTGGTGCCCGAAACCGGCGCCAGCGTGCCGCTGCCCGGCGCGGACGAGGTCGTCGCGGGGCTGCCGATCCCGCAGGTGGACACGGACGACCCGGCGGCGGGCGTGCTCGCCACCACGACCGCGCTCGACCCGCGGGCCGCCATCGAGGCGCTGGCCGGCGCGCCGCGGGAGTCGATCGAGGTGCGGCTGCGGATCGTGCGCGCCCGGATCGAGCTGGGCGAGTTCGCGGAGGCCCAGCGGCAGCTGCAGGCCGCGCAGTACCTGGCCATCAAGAACGGCTTCCCGCACGACTGGCGGATCGACTGGTACCGCGGCCTGATCGAGCTCGCGGGCGGTCGTTCGCGGGTTGCGCACGTCGCGTTCGAAGCGGTGTACGACGACCTGCCGGGCGAGATCGCCCCGAAGCTCGCCCTGGGCATCAGCGCCGAAGGCGTCGGCGACTACTTCGCCGCCGCGCGGTTCTACGAGCTGGTCTGGCGCACCGACCGCACCTACGTCAGCGCCGCCTTCGGCCTCGCCCGCGTGTACCTGGCGCAGGGCGCGCGGGCGAGCGCGGTCGAGGTGCTCGAGACCGTGCCGCCGTCGTCGACCCACTACGTCGACGCGCAGGTGGCGGCCATCAAGATCAAGACGACCGCGACCAAGGCCAACGGCCGCGAAACCCCGGTCACCGAGCACGACCTGCTCGACGCGTCGGCCCGGCTCGAGCGGCTCCGCCTGGACGCCGAACGCCGGACGCAGCTGTCCGCCGGCGTGCTCGAAGCCGCGCACGAATGGCTCAAGCAGGGCCAGCCGACGCCGGGCGCGCGGGTGCTGGGTTGCCAGCTCGAGGAACGCGAGCTGCGGTTCGGCCTCGAACGGTGCTACCGGGCGCTGGCGCGGCTGGCGGGCACGGTCGACGAGCGCATCCAGCTGGTCGACCGGGCCAACGCGATCCGCCCCCGCACCCTCACCTGAGGCCGGCCGGGATCAGGGGTTGATCTCCCAGTCGCGGGCGTCGCGCTGCCGCTGGTTCTTCTCGTGCTGCGCGGCCAGCTTCTCCAGCGCCTGCGAGTCACCGTGGGTGCTGAAGTGCTCGAAGCCGACGACGACGAACAACGCCCGCGCGCTGACCGCGATCGGGCCGTCCTCGGCGTCGAGGCGGCCGTCCGCGCTGACGTAGATCTTGCGGCCCGCGATGCCGTCCAGCCGGGTCTCGATGAACAGCGTCGAACCGACCGGCACCGGCCGCCGGAAGTCCGTCTCGAGCTTGCCGGTCACCGCCGGGCGGCGCATCAGGTTGCCGACCGTCGAGCCGAGCGCCTCGTCGAACGCGCAGGCCAGCAGCCCGCCGTGGGCCAGCCCCGGCGCGCCCTGGTGGGCCTTGGTGACGGTGAACCGCGAGTGCACGACCTGGCCCTCGCCGACGGTCGAACGCAGGTGCAGCCCGGCGTCGGCCTCGTCGCCGCACCCGAAGCACTCCGGGAAGTGCACGCCGAGCTCGGTGCCCGGTTCCGGTGCCTTCGGGTGCACGACCGCGGGCTCCACCGCCACCGGCGGCCAGGGTTGAGAAACACGACTCATGCGCTGACGTTAACCGGCGGGTAACCGCCCCTCGCGCGCGACCCGGCCGCCTACCTCTCTCAGTAGTCGGAAAGTTCCCCACCGTAGACAATTTCCGGCTCAGGCTGCCGAGGTGGGAGAGCCGGTCAAGACTGGGCTGATGAGCTCGAACGGCCCAATGGGCACTGCACGGGAGGAGTCGTCGCCGGCATGAGCGAACCAGCAGCAACGACGGGCAAACCGTCGGTGGACGAGAGAACCGTCAAGCGCGCCGTGTGGGCGTCGGCCATGGGCAACGCCACCGAGTGGTACGACTACGGCGTCTTCACCTCGGGCGCGATCGCGGTGAGCATCGGCACCCAGTTCTTCCCCGGCGAGGGGAACGCCGTGCTGAAGTCGCTGGCGCTGCTCGCCGTCGGGTTCATCGTGCGGCCGTTCGGCGGGGCGTTCTTCGGGCCGCTCGGCGACAAGCTCGGCCGCAAGCGGGTCCTCGCCATCACGATCCTGCTGATGTCCGGCTGCACGTTCCTGGTCGGTGTCCTGCCGACGTACGCCGGCAGCTACAGCATGGGCATCGCGGCGCCGATCGCGATCCTGCTGCTGCGGATCATCCAGGGCTTCTCGACCGGCGGCGAGTACGGCGGAGCGGCGACGTTCATCGCCGAATACTCTCCGACGAAGCGCCGCGGCTTCTTCGGCAGCTTCCTCGAACTCGGCACACTGGCCGGCTACGTGCTCGGCAACCTCGTGGTGCTCTCGGTGACGCTGTCGCTGTCGGCCGACCAGGTCGACGCGTGGGGCTGGCGGATCCCGTTCTTCGTCGCGCTGCCGCTCGGCCTCATCGGGCTCTACCTGCGGAACAAGCTCGAGGACACCCCCGAGTTCCGCCGGATGGAAGCCGCGGGCGAGGCGCCGAAGAAGGCGCCGCTCAAGGAGATCTTCGTCCGCAACTGGCGGATGATCCTCAACCTGATCGGCATCGTCCTGCTGCTGAACGTCGCGGACTACCTGCTGCTGACGACGATGCCGACGTACTTCACCGACACGCTGAAGATCAACGACAACACCTCGACGCTGATCATCATCGCGGTCGAAGTCATCCAGATGGCGATCATCATCCCGCTCGGCGCGCTGTCCGACCGGATCGGCCGGAAACCGCTGCTGCTCACCGCGGCCATCGGGTTCCTGGTGCTGAGCTGGCCCTGCCTGAAGCTCATGCAGTCCGGCAGCATCCTGTGGCTGTTCGTCGGGTTCCTGATCGTGGCGATCCTGCTGGTGTTCATGCTCGCGGTGATCGGTTCGACGTTCCCGGCGATGTTCCCGACGCGGGTCCGCTACGGCTCGTTCGCGATCGGCTACAACGTCTCGACGTCGCTGTTCGGCGGGACCTGCGGGGTCATCGTGACGGCGCTGATCAAGAGCACCGGCAACGAGGACTGGCCGGCGTACTACCTGATGGCGGCGGCCCTGATCGCGATCCTCCCGATCATCAAGATCCCGGAGACGTCGCAGGTGCCGATGGACGAGATCGACACCGAGGACAGCGGCGGCAAGCTGGCCTCCGCGGCCGCTCAGCGCTGAGCGGCCGCCGGACAGCCGTGTGCCCCGCCCGGATCACCGGGCGGGGCACACGTGCGCCGGAGGGTCAGTTCGCGTCGTGGCGAGGAGTGAAGCGCTTGCGGGACCAGGCGGCGAGCGCCCCCGCGACCACGACGGCAATTCCGGTTTCGACGATCAGTGCGGCGAGCACCATGTGCTTCCTCCTCGGGTTCTCGGGCCGGCGCGGGGCGTCCGGCTGAGCAGGTTGTCCGGCGTCCGATCGGAACGCCACCGGACATATCGCCACCAACCCACCGGATATTTCGCCGGAAACCCACGAAAACGCGGTGATCTGCGCCACGGCTAGCGCGTGGTCGCCGCCGTCGGGGCCGCCGGCCGGGTCGCGCTCGGGGTCGAGGAAGGCGTGGGCACCCGTCCCGTGCGGGACGTCTCCCGCGGGCCCGCGGACGGCGCCTGGGGAACCGATGTCCGCGACGAGCGGGACCGGGTCTGGCCCGGCTCGGCCGTCGGCGACTCCGGCGCGATCGACGTCGCCGGCACCTCGGCCGACGTCGGGGGAGTGGTGCCGACCGTGGACAACCCGGGGCCGGCGGGCTGCACCGGCTCCGGTGGTCCCACGCGGTGACCGGCCAGGAAACCGGCCACCGCGAGGACGACCGCCGTCGCGGCCGAAGTGCCCACGACGGCGAAGCGCTTGCGCCGTCGCCGGACCCGGCCGCCGCGCTCGATCACGTCGGCGGCTTCGAGGCGCATCGGCGGCTGCGGGCCGCCGGCCGCGCCGGTCAGGATCGCGCGGACGTCGTCTTCGGGGTCCATGTTCGTCACCTCCCCTCCGTGGGTGCGCTGAAGGTCAACGCACCGTAGTGCGGGCCGAGCCGCTTGCGCAGCGTGGCCAGGCCACGGGAGGCCTGGCTCTTCACCGTGCCGGTGCTGCAGCCGAGCGCCTTCGCCGTCTCCTCGACGCTCAGGTCCTCGAAGTACCGCAGCACCAGCACGGCGCGTTGCTTGGGGGCCAGTACGGCCAGAGCCTGCCGGACCAGTTCGTCCTGGGGGCTCGCGGCGGGCTCCGCCGGGAGTTCCGGCGGAGCGTCGGTGAGCCGCTCCCGTTTCCACCTGCTGCGCCGGTGCTCGGCGAGGAACGTGCGCAGGACGATCTTGCGCGCGTAGGCGTCCAGCGTGTCGTGCCGCGACAGCCTCGGCCAGGCGAGGTAGAGCTTGAGCAGCGCGGCCTGCGTGAGGTCTTCGGCCTGGTGCCAGTCCCCGCAGAGCAGGAAGGCGGTCGATCGCAGGCTGTGCGCGCGCTCGCCGAAGTACCGGGCGAACTCGCCGTCCCACGGCGAGCCCGGCCCGGTCGACGGACGGGAGCGGGAGATCACCTGGTTACCGGGTCTCCCAAACGGCCGGCAGGTGCAGGTCACCGGTGGGGCCGGCCGGGACGGCGCGGGGGACGCGCGGAGCCTGTCCGGTGCGGGCCGGCCGGGACGTCTCGCGCGGGGCGGGAACGGCGCTCGGCGCCTGGGGGCGGGTCCGGGTGGGCTCCGGGGCGGGGGCCACGGTCGGCTCGCTCGGCCGGGTCGTCTGGGTCGGGGCCGGCGCCTGCGCCTCCGAAGCCAGCGCGATGCCACCGGTCAGGGCGCCACCGGCGAGCACGAGCGCGCCGAGGGTCAGGGCGATGCGGATACGCAAGACAGCTCCTCATTCTCGCGGGCGCGGCTGGGATCGCTGCGCCTCTGCCCTTAGTCATGCGGCGGGTGATCACCGGGGTTGCATCGGGTTTCGGGGAGTTCTCGGGATTCTCCGGGGGAAAACGCGAACGGCCGGGAAGCCCGCAGGGGACTTCCCGGCCGCCCGGTGTTCGGCGTTGGCTCAGCGGGCGAGCGCCGACAGCTTCTGCCAGCTCGCCCAGTCGTAGGTCCAGTCGCTGTAGTCGCCGTCCTTCGCGCTCAGCGTCTGCGTGCTGCCGGTGATCTCGACCGGGTCGCCGGTGAGAGCGCCGTCGAAGTACTCCTTGGCCCGCGCCGGCGAGAGGTTCAGGCAGCCGTGGGAGATGTTCTTCTTGCCCTGGGCCCAGACCGACGCCGCGAGACCGTGGATGAACTCGCCGTTGTTGGAGATCCGGACCGCCCACGGCACGTTGACGTCCGTGTAGTTGTACCGGGGGTTGCTCATCGAGTAGGTCGCGTGCTTCGACATGACGACGTGCACGCCGCTGTGCGTCACGCGGCCCGGGTCGGAGTCGAGGCCGTAGCTCACCGGGTAGTCGGCGATCTGCTGGCCGTCGCGGATCACCTGCATCGTGTGCTGCGTGGTGTTGCCCTTGACGATCTGCGACCGCCCGATGGCGAAGCTGGCCGAGACGTCCTGCTTGCCGTACACGCCGTCACCGATCTTGACGCCGTAGATCTTGGCGTTGACCTTCACCTGCGTGTTGGGCTTGAAGTACTCCTTCGGCCGCCAGTGCACCGAAGCGTCGCCGGGCATCCAGGCCCACGAGCCCTCGGTCTTCGGCGTGGTCTCGACCGACAGCGCCTTCTCGACGGAGGCCTTGTCGGTGACGCGGCTCGGGAAGTTCAGCGCGATCGGCATCGCGATGCCGTACGTCTGGCCGTCACCGACGTTCAGGCTGGCCGCCATCTGCCGCTTCGGCTTGACCGTGGTGAACGCGCCGGCGATGGGGACGTTCTTGCCGTCGGCACCCTGCACCTGGCCGGTCCACGTGTACGTCTTGCCGTAGCCGAGCTGCTCGGTGGTGTTCCAGGTCTTCTTGTCCGGCGATGTCTGGCCCTGGACCTGCTTGCCGTCCGGGTTGGTCAGCGTGACGGACATGATCGTGCCGTCGGTGACCTGGACGCCGACCGGTTCGCCGGGCGCGACGTCCTGGGCGCCGCCCGCCGGCGTCACCGTCAGCTTGGCCGGTTGCGCGGTGGGGGCGGGCGAGCTGGTCGGGCCCCCGCCCGACGAACCGCTCGCCGAGACCGTCGGCTCGCTGCTGCACGCCCCCAGCGTGAGCACGGCGACCAAGCCCAGTGCCACGGCAGCGCCCCGGCGCCGCGTGGAGATCCTCACCGTCACACCCATTCCCCTTTGCCCCATTTGGTGCTTCCCCCTTCGAGACGCCCCGTGGACCAGGTACGTTGAGCAACCTTGGCGTGACTAACGTCACAATGGCCGGGAGGGGCTTTCACGGAGGGGGCACGGCCGACTCCGAGCCGTATCCGGTGATCACGGTGTCGCTGTGCTGCGCCAGACTAGCCGGTGGGTACGACAGAACCGGGCGGGAGCCCTACGACGTTCCGGTGACCTTGGTGCGCAGAGCCGGTTTTCGCCTCGATCACGGGGTTCAACTTTGGCCAGATCCCGGTAGTCTGCTCTCAGGCCGTCGTTTTGCGTGTTCGTGGCTTCACACTCGCGGAACTTCTGACGCGAGCCATGGAGCCGACCCGCTCTTGACTCGTCTCGTTGGAACCGCCCGGGACGGTCGGGGTGCCGCTTCGGTGGCATTCGAAGCGGATCTGTGTAACGAGGAGTACAGCGGTGGCGCAAGGCACTGTGAAGTGGTTCAACGCGGAGAAGGGCTTCGGCTTCATCGCGCAGGACGGCGGCGAAGGCGACGTGTTCGTTCACTACTCGGAGATCGAGGGCCGCGGTTTCCGCACCCTCGAGGAGAACCAGCGAGTGGAGTTCGAGGTCGGCCAGGGCCAGAAGGGTCCGCAGGCCCAGAAGGTCCGCGCGATCTGAAACTGAGGCTGAACAAGCCTCGCAGGCCCGTTGCGCGTTTCAAGGCCTGAGTGAAGGGCCCCCGGCTTCCGCCGGGGGCCCTTTCTCGTGTGTCCAGTCGCGCGTCAGCGGCGCGCGACGGCCGGCGCGTCGAAGGCGTCGGCGGGGAAGTGGAACTCGTCGGTGAGGTCGCTGACCTCGCCGACGGCCTGCTGCCGCTGGTCGTGCAGGGAGGACGCCTGGCCCTCCCAGTTGAGCCGTTCCAGGATCCACTCCTGGGCCAGCGCCTGCGGCGAGATCTGCCGCTCGGCGGCGATGTCCTTGAGCTGCTGGTTGGCGACGAGGCTCATCCGCAGCTGGATGACCTGGGCTTCTCCGAACCGCTTGCCGGATCCGGTGCTCTCGAGGTCGTTGTCGGGGGCCAGCGCCGCCAGGTAGGACGTGAGCTCAGTGTCCTCGACAACACCGTCGTCCACGGGCTTCGCGGCACCACGATGACGCCCGGAAGACGCGGCGGCTTTCAGGTTCGTGCGGCTGCTCAAGCGGCCAAGGGAGGGAAGAGGCACGAGGGCCACGATAACGTTTGGATCTCGCCACACAAACCACTGTGAGCTACAACACGCCACAAACATTCCCCATTCAGCCCAACCCCCACCCATTCAGCCCAACCCCCAACAACAAAGAGCAACCCCCAAATAACCCACCGAGTCGATCACCCAAAAACCCCAGCGGACGGCGCCACGACGACCGAAGACGTCGCGGACTCAGCGCACTCGCCAACGCATGGCAAGGGGGCACCAGAGGCGGGGCACCAGCAAGCGAAGCGCCAGCTTCGCGAAGCAACAAAGGCCGGACTCACCACCCGACTCGGCCAGACTCGCCAGGGCGCGCAGCGCCCGAGGCGAAAACGCAACCACGCTGGGTCGGCAACAGGCCGCACCGTGGGGGGTCCGGGGGGCTCGGCCCCCCGGGTCAGCACGCCGAAATGCTTGGGGTGGCGCAGGGCGAAGCCCGAGCACCCCCAAGAAATGGAGGACCCCCGCGCCAGGGGGAGGAACGCGGGGGTCGGAGGGGATCTCCACAGGCGCTGACCGGGGGTGTGTCAGCACTTCGATTGTTGCACGAGTTGGGTGGTTGGGCGAGTGGAGAGCGGGAAATTTCCCGGTGTGGTGTCACTTTGGGCGGGGGTGACGTTCGTTCGGGTGGGGTTCTGCGCGGGCTGTGCCGATTGCGCTGCGTTGAGCGGAGCGTGGCCTCAGGTTCACTCTCCGGGGGGCTGTGTGTGGTGGCCGCTGCTGGTTAGCCTCGCGGCCAAGTTGTTGTGAGCCGTGTGGAGGGGCTATGAGCGGGTCTGTTGAAGTGCGGCAGTTCCTCCTTCGGTACGAAGGTGCCGATGGGGGGAGTGCGCCGTTTGCCGGTGCGTTGCCGGCGCAGCGGAGTGGGGCGGCGGATGCGCAGCGGGTGTCGGATGATCAGGTCCGGCGGGCTCGGCTGGCGGTGGCGCATGGTGCGTTGGGGGTCGAGGACTGTGTCGAGTTGCTGGAGATGCTGGGGTTGAACCTGGATGAGGACGGGCAGGCGCCGGTTCAGCGTTGAGCGGGTGGGTCCGGCGTGGTGCGCCGGGCCCGTCCGGTGATATTTCCGCTGGTTGTGCCGCTTTCCGGGGAGTAATTGCCGGGTTGTCGTGTGCTGTTTGACGCAGGTTTCGTAACAGTGTTACGGTTGCTGCGTCGAAAGGGGTGGACATGACGACGGTCGAAGGCGCGGCGGGTCTGGCGAACCGGATCAGGCCGGTGGTGCAGGTGCTGGGCGGCAAGTTCATGACGTCGCCGGAGCTGGCCGCGGTCGAGGCGGAGGTCGGGCTGCCGCCGCGTTCGCTGTACGTGCGGGGGCGGTCGGCGGTGCTCGGGGACGTCCCGCCGAAGGTGGCCGCGGAGCTGTTCGGCATCTTCCCGCACTGGCTGTTCGAGTACGTTCTTCCGTCGGCGACGGCCGCCCTCGACGCGCCCGTCGCGGTCCGTGCCTACGCCGAGTCATCGGCCCGGTGGTCGCGTGTCAGCCTTTCGGCCGTACCGGAGCCCGGCCGCTTGGCGGAGCTGCTGTTCCGGGTCGTGGACGCGGCGGACGCGAGCGGGCTCGCGCTTTTCGCAGGATGGAAGAACGCCGAGCGTCCGACGGGCGACGTCGAGCGCCTCGGCTTCGCGCTGATGGTCTTCCGCGAACTGCGCGGCGGCCTCCACTTCGCGGCCCTGCGGGCACTGGGCCTGTCGGTCCCGGAGGCGGTGATCGCGGACCCGGAGGGCGGCCGCGCGCGTCTCCTGCGCACGGCGTGGTCCGAGGACGCGGCCGACGAGCTGGTGGCGTCGGCGGAGCGCAAGCCGGACCTGCGCGACCGCCGGCAGCGAGCCGAAGCGCTCACCGACGACCGGATCGGCGAACTGCTGGCGTCGGCGCTGCCGGAGCCGGAGCTGGCCGAGTTCGATCGCCGCCTGGCGGAGCTGGCGGCGTTTGCGCAGGTCTGAGCTTTGCCGAGGGCTTAAGGAACCCCCGGTGCAAAGCGGTGGCGGCGTGCCCTATGCTTGTAATCGCTCCCAGGGGAACCTGAGAGCGCGGTCGGTCGGTCACCCGAAACCGGCCGGGCTCCCATCGTTCAGCGGCCTAGGACTCCGCCCTTTCAAGGCGGCAACGCGGGTTCGAATCCCGTTGGGAGTACGCAGTACAGTAGTGAAGCAAGGCCCTGTGGCGCAGTTGGTTAGCGCGTCGCCCTGTCACGGCGAAGGTCGCGGGTTCGAGTCCCGTCAGGGTCGCAAGATCGTTCGGCTCCTCGCCGGCGTTCCCGGCCAGGTAGCTCAGTTGGTACGAGCGTCCGCCTGAAAAGCGGAAGGTCGCCGGTTCGACCCCGGCCCTGGCCACCCTTTAAGAAGCCGTCTTGACTCCGGTCAAGGCGGCTTTCTTGTGTGCTCGGCAGGATGTGCCCGGTGACGAACATCTGGGACGCCGAAGCCGCGACGTTCGACGAGCAGCCCGACCACGGGCTGCAAGATCCCCACGTCCGGGCCGCCTGGTCGGATCTCCTGCTGCCGCTCATGCCGCCCGCTCCTTCCGCCGTCGTGGATGTCGGGTGTGGCACCGGAAGCCTCGCCCTCCTGCTCGTCCAGGCCGGTCATGCCGTGTGTGGCGTCGATCTCTCCACGCGGATGCTCGCTGCGGCCGGCTGGTGCTCGTCGAAGGCCGGTGGTCGACCGGGGCCGGGATCACCGCGGGGGAGTGCCAGAAGCTGGTGCTGGCGCACCGCGAGGACGCGACGGTGACCCGGCTCGACGACCCCGCCCTGTGGGGTGGGCCGATCGAAGACGAAAGGTACGTGCTCGTCAGCCGCAGGTGAACCGTGTACTGCTGGAAACGGCGGACAGGGCGCGCTAGGCCGAACGAGTGAACCCCGAACACCCGTGTCCGGACCGGAGAGCCGGCCACGACCAACCGGCGAAAGGCAGCCCACCCGGGGCCGCCGCCCACACGCCGGGAGCCGAGCCATGCGTTACCTCCTCACCCTCCACATGAACCCGACCCTCTGGGGCACCCTCACCGACGACCAGAAGAACGCCGTCTACGAAGGCCACGGGGACTTCATCAAGCTCGTCACCGAGACCGGCGAAATGGTCGAGACCAAGGCACTCGCCGAACCCGCCACCACCAAGACCGTCCAGGTCAAGGACGGCGTGGCGCAGACCAAGACCGGCGGCTACGTCGAGTCCGAGGCCTTCCTCTGCGGCTACTACGTCGTCGACGTCGAAAGCGAAGACCGGGCCGTCGAGCTGGCCGAGAAGATCCCGGATGCCCGGTACACCGCCGTCGAGGTTCGGCAGGTCGTCCACGAAGGATGACGAACGGGTCCACCATGGACCCATGACCACCGAAGGGGAATGGGGCATCGGCGCCGTCGACCTCGACGCCTACCTCGCGCGCGTCGGGCAGTCTCGGCAGGCGCCGTCCGCGGCCGCGCTCAGCGAACTCATGCGGGCCCACGTCGACACCATCCCGTTCGAGAACGTCGACGTCGTTCTCGGGCAGCACCAAGGGATTTCGCTCGACGTCGTGAGCGCGAAACTCGTCGGGCGGCGGCGGGGCGGCTACTGCTACGAACAGAGTGGCCTCTTCGCCGCCGTCCTCGAACAGCTCGGCTACACCGTGCACCGGCTTTCCGCGCGCGTCCAACCGCGGCGGCCCGGGCCCTACACGCACATGACCCTCGTCGTCGACGTCGACGGCGAGCAGTTCCTCGCCGACGTCGGGTTCGGGGCCGGGATCCTCGCGCCCATGCCGCTCGCCGACGGCCACGAGGTCGACCAAGCCGGGTGGCCGCACCGCATCCGGCGCAACGGCGAGTGGTGGACGCTGCAGAAGGGCGACGAGGACATCCTCGAATTCCGCCTCAACGAGATGCACCCCATCGACTACGAGGTCTACCACCACTACACGTCCACGCACCCGAAGTCGCCGTTCACCGGGCGGCTGGTCGTCATGCGGATCGAGCCCGGCCTCAGCCGCAAGCTGCTCGGCCGCGAACTCACCGTCGCAAACCCCGATGGCCACAGCGAAACCACCACCGTCACGCCCGACGAACTCGACACGACCCTCAAAGACCTGGGCATCGAACTGACGGCGGACGAACTGGAGCGGCTGAAGCGGGTCTACTGACCGAACAGCTCGGCCGCCGGCACCGGGCGGCCGAGGTGGTAGCCCTGCGCCTGGTCGCAGCCGAGCGCGCGGAGCAGCTCCACCTGCTCCGCCGACTCGACGCCCTCGGCGATCACCGTCAGGTCCACGGCGTGGGCCATCGCGATGATGCTCGTGACGATCGCCTCCGCGTCCCGGGACTCGGCGATCCCCGTGATGAACGAGCGGTCGATCTTCAGCGTGTCCAAGGTCAGCCGGCGCAGCTGGGCGAGCGACGAATAGCCCGTGCCGAAGTCGTCGATTGCCAGCAGAACGCCCAGGGATCGCAGGGCCGCCAGCACTTCGCTGGCCGCTTCCTGATCGCGCATCAACGCGCTTTCGGTGACCTCCAGGCACAACGCGCCCGCCGGCAGCCCGGTGGCCGCCAGCGCGTCCTGGACCGCCGGCACCAGGTGCGGGTCGTCGAGCTGACGGGTCGACAAATTGACCTTCAGCGTCAGGTCCAGACCCTGGTGCGCGCGTCGCGAAGCGAGTTCGCGGGTCGTCGCGCGCAGCATCTCCTTGCCGATCACGTTGATCAGGTCGCTCTCCTCCGCGAGCGGGATGAACTCCGCCGGCGAAATCGGCCCCTGCCGGGGATGCGTCCACCGCAGCAGCGCCTCCACCGCGACCATCCGGCCGGTCCGCAGGTCGACGACCGGCTGGTAGGCGGGCCACAGCTGCCCGTCGTGGACCGCGTCGCGCAGATCCTGCTCCATCCGCAGCCGCCGCTGCATCCGCTCGCGCAGGCCGGCGTCGAAGAAGTGGTGGCGCCCGCGGCCGAGCGCTTTCGCCTGGTACATCGCGATGTCCGCGTCGCGCAGCAGGTCTTCCGCGCTGCGGCGGTCGTCGCGGCCGACGAGCACGACGCCGATGCTCGCGTCGAGGTGCAGCTGCCGGCCGAGGACGCCGAGCGGCTCGGCCAGCGCGGCCCGCAGGTGCTCGGCCAGCGCCCGGACCTCGCCCGGATCGGTGACTTCGGCGGTGACGACGACGAACTCGTCGCCGCCCAGCCGGCCGACCAGGTCGTCGCGGCCGGAGCTGCGGCGCAGGCGTTCCCCGACGATCCGCAGCACCTGGTCGCCCACCGAGTGCCCGAGCGAGTCGTTGATGACCTTGAACTTGTCCAGGTCGAGGAACAGCACGGTGACCGCGCCGCGCTCGCGGACGTCGAGCCGGCCGAGCACCAGGGTCCGGTTCGCCAGCCGGGTCAGCGGGTCGTGGGTGGCGTCGTGCGCGAGCTGCGCGCTGATCGCGCGGGTCTCGGTGATGTCGGTGAACGACGTGACCACGGCCATCGCCGCCGGGTCGTCCGGGGCGAGCAGCCGCGAGGTCAGCGACACCCAGACGTCGCGGCCGTCCGGCCGGCGCAGGCGCACCACCAGGCCGTTGTGCGTGACGCCGGTCCGCCGCGTCTGCACCGACGGCATCTCGTCCGGCGGGATCCACCGCCCGGACTCGGTGAACAGCGTCAAGGTGTGGCACGGGACGCCGAGCAGGTCGGCCTCGGCGACGCCGAGGATCCGGCAGGCCGCCGGGTTCGCCGCTTCGATCAGCCCGCCCGGGCCCATCACCAGCACGCCTTCGTCGAGGGAGGCGACCACCGTGCGGTAGTTCTGCTCGGCCCGCCGCCGCGCGGTTTCGTCGGCGCAGACGAGCACGTACCCGTCGTTCATTTCAGCTGCCGAGACGCGGACGGCCAGGGGAGCCCCGTCCCGTCGCCGGTGCACCGCCTCCGCGACACCGCCGCCGCGCCGGATTTCCGGCAGGTCGAGCGGCGCGCCGACGAGCTCGCTCGCCCGCCGCCCGACGGCCTCCGCCGCGGTCCAGCCGTACACCGCCTCGGCGGCCGGGTTCCAGCTGGTCACGACGCCTTCGCCGGTGGTCGCGATCAGCGCGTCGCTGACGTGCGAGACCAGCGCGGCCTGGTAGCGGAGGGCGTCGGCGGCCGCCTTCTTCGCCGTGATGTCACGCATGACGACCTGGTAGGCGCCTTCGCCGAGGCGCACCACCACCGTTTCGACGGCGAACTTGCTGCCGTCCAGCCGGGACATCAGCGCTTCGACGGGCTCGCTCGCCTGCCCCGGCTCGGTGAGCCGGGCGAGCTTGCCGAGCACCGCGGCCCGCGCGTCCTCGGCGACGAAATCGGTGAACCGGCGGCCGATGACCTCGTCGGCGGATCGCGCGGCGAGTGCTTCGAGGGCCGCGCGGTTGGCGTAGGTGAGCACGCCGTGCTCGTGGACGCAGATCGCGTCCGGACTCAGCTCCACCAGTTCGGCGAGCGAGTCGGCCTGCATGTGCGTCCGTCCCCCGTGAAGTCGGCGTGTGGCCCGTCGATTACACCACCGACTCCGGCCGCTGCCTACCCAGCGGAATCCGGGCTCGGCCTGGGGATGCGCGCCCGCAGCCACGGCCCGCACACCAGCAGCCCGAAGTGCGCGGCGAACGCGTGGCCGAGCAGCGTGACGATCGAGTCGAGGCCCACCGGGTCGTCGCTCAGCCAGATCGCCGCGATGAACGCCTCCACCGCGGCCAGCGCGAGCAGGCGCGCCCGCCCGCGCAGCAGGTACACCAGCGCGCCGGCCGTGGTGAAGAAGCCGTAGCTGACCCCGATGTCGAGCCAGTGCCCGGCCGAGCTCGGCAGCACGCGCGCGCTGATCAGGGCCATCACCGGCAGCTCGGTGACGAGCGTGGCCACGACGTGGCCGGAGAAGAACACCAGCGCCGTACGCCGCGCGCCGAACCGGCGTTCCAGCGGCGCGACGGCGACCGCGAAGATCAGGACATACGGCAGCCAGCTTTCGCCGGGCAGCCAGAACGCGCTGCTCAGCAGCGAGGTCAGCGGCCGCCGCCAGAGGTTGTGGGCGTCGGTGCTGGACAGCCGGAGCAGCCGGTCGGTCAGCGCCGGGTCGGCGAACTCGAGCAGCAGCGTCGTGCCCAGCAGGACGACCAGGTAGCCGAAGGTGAACGGCGTCGTCTTCGGGTTGGGGACGTACCGGAGCAACGCCCACGGGCTGCGGCGCGCGACGGCGATCGAGGGGACCGGCGCTTTCAGCAGCATGGACCGAGCTTCGGTGGTCATGCTGGGAGTATCACGAGCGTCAGCTTAGAAAACGCTGTGGATGTCACTCACCGTCGAAACTCGCATTACGTGACGAATTTTTGCCGGTGCTTCACCCGTTCGGGGGGCTTTTACGGTAAGAATACGGCCACGATGTCGGCCGAAAGGCCTCTCGGGAAGGTCTGTCGGGGTGAACGACGAGGTATCGGTCGCCGAGCTGCTCGTGCGCGAGGGCTGGGGCGACGGTCCGGGACCAGGCCAGTCACGCTGGCGGGTGGTCGCGGTGATGCTCGCCGTCATCGTGGGCTGCGGTGCGGCCGCGGCGCTGGTCGCCTTCGGCGGCAAGGAACGCCAGGACGCTTCCCCGGTCGACCAGATCCAGGTCATCCCGTTCCCGCAGCGCACCACCGGGCTGGGCGGCGCCGACCAGGCCACGGACTCGCCGCCGGACGGCGGGATCGGCGGCGGCACCGGCGGCGACGTCGTCACGGCGTCGAACGAGCACCGCGGCACCGTCACCGAGGTCCCGGGCCGCAACCCGGCCACCGAAACCGGCAGCACCGGGACCGCGGCGCCGACCGCCACGCCGTCCGGCGCCGGCCCCACGACCTCCGGCACCGCGACGACGACACCGCCGGGCGTCCCGCCGTCGACCGGCGGTCACCCGTCGGCCCCGAGCACACCTCCGCCACCGCCGCGGACGTCGTGCTTCTTGATCATCTGCTGGTGATCGGGCCACCAGCTCCGCGACGTCACCGAGACCGGACACCGGCTCGCTGCGCGGCGACCTGCTGGACCGGGTTGCTCAGCTTGCTTCGAGCGCGGCTCGCCTGCCGAGGTGGTTGAACAGCAGGTTCAGCACGAACGCGAGCACCGCCGCCAGGGTGATCGAGCTGCCGCAGATCGTCTGCAGCCAGGCCGGGAAGTGCTTGAAGAAGTCCGGCACGAACGCCGGCAGCAGGCCGGCGCCGAGGGCCACCGCGACGATGAACGTGTTGTGGTTGCCGGAAAACTCGACCGTGCGGAGGTTCTGGGCGCCGACCGCGGCGACCATCGCGAACATCACGACCGCGACCCCGCCGACGACCGGTTCCGGGATGGCCGCGATGAACGCGCCGACCTTCGGCACCAGGCCCATCAGCACCAGGATCCCGCCGGTCACCGCGACCACCCAGCGGCTGCGCACGCCGGTCATCCGCACCAGGCCGACGTTCTGCGCGAACGCCGTGTCGGGGAAGGAGTTCATCACCCCGCCGAGCACGGCCGACACGCCGTCGGTGGCCAGGCCCCGCGCGAGGTCGGCGTCGGTCGGCGGGCGCCCGGTGATCTCGCCGACGGCGATCATGTCGGCCGTCGACTCGGTGAACGTCACCAGCATGACCACGCACATCGAGAGGATCGCCGCGACCGGGAACGTCGGCGCGCCGAAGTGGAACGGCGCCGCGAGCCCGAACCAGCCGGCCGCGCGCAGGCCGTCCCAGTGCACCAGCCCCATCGGGATCGCGACGACCAGCCCGATGGCCAGCGCGAGCAGCGGCCCGATCTGGTTGGCGAACCCGCGCAGCACGCGGGTGAACAGCACGAGCAGCGCGAGCACGCCGAACGCCAGCCCGATGTGCGACGGCGCCGCGTAGTCCGCCGACGTGCTGTCGTGGCCGGCGATCATCGCCGCGCCCGGGCCGAGCAGCGAAACACCGATGACCAGCAGCAGCGTGCCGGTGACCAGCGGCGGGAAGAACCGGATCAGCTTCGCGAACGGCCGCGCGATGAGCAGCCCGAACACGCCGGAGGCGAGCATCGCGCCGTAGACCGCGGGCAGGCCGTACTGGGACGCGATCAGGATCATCGGGTTGACGACGGTGAACGTCGCGCCCGCCACCACCGGCAGCCGGATGCCGAGCAGCTTGCCGATGCCGACCGCCTGGATGAGCGTCGCGATGCCGGCGACCAGCAGGTCGGCGTTGACCAGCAGCCCGATCGTCGCCGGGTCGAGCTTGAGCGCGCTGCCGACGATCAGCGGCACCGCGACCGAACCGGCGTACATGATCGACATGTGCTGGAGGCCGAGGAGGGCGAGCCGCCCGGCGGGCAGGCCCCGGTCGACCGGGTGGACCGCGGATTCCGTCATGAGCGGACGGTAGCAAGTCCCGGGCGTGACGATCATGGTTCGGGGGGCGGCGCAACGGCCGGGAATGTGTGACCATCGGTGCATGACTTCGGGTGGCATTTCCCAGGTGGGCCCGCCGTTTCGCGCCGATCACGTGGGGAGCCTGCTGCGGCCCCCGGTGCTGCGCGACGCGCGAAGGCGGCACGAAAGCGGTGAGATCGGCGCGGAGCAGCTCCGCGCGGTCGAGGACGACGCGATCCGCGACGTGATCAAGATGCAGCGGGCGGCCGGGCTGAGTTCGGCCACCGACGGCGAGTTCCGGCGCGGCTCGTGGCACATGGACTTCATCTACGCGCTCGGCGGCATCTCCAAGAGCGACCAGCGGCTGCACGTCAAGTTCCACAACCTGGCGGGCGACCTCGAGTTCAGCCCGCCGGGGCTGCAGGTCGACGGCAAGGTGCGGCTCGACGAGCCGATCTTCGCCGACCACTTCCGGTTCCTCCAGTCCCATGTGGACCCGGGCGTGACGCCGAAACTGACCATCCCGTCGCCGAGCATGGTCTACTACCGCGGCGGCCGGGCCGCGGTCAGCGAGAGCGTCTACCCGGACCTCGAGGAGTTCTTCGCCGACCTCAGCGCGGCCTACCGGCAGCAGGTCACCGCGGTGCACGGCCTCGGCTGCCGGTACCTGCAGCTCGACGACACGAGCCTCGCCTACCTGAACGATCCGGCGCAGCGGGAGCTGGTCGCGCGGATGGGCGGCGACCCGGACACCCAGCACCTGCGCAACATCGCGACGATGAACGCGGCGCTCGAAGGGCGTCCCGAAGACCTCACCGTGACGACCCACCTGTGCCGCGGCAACTTCCGCTCGTCGTGGGCGGCCGAGGGCAGCTACGAGTTCGTCGCCGAAGCGCTGTTCGGCGAGCTGGCCGTCGACGGCTTCTTCCTGGAGTACGACGACGAACGCTCCGGGGGCTTCGAGCCGCTGCGGTTCGTGCCGAAGGACAAGAAGGTGGTGCTCGGCCTGGTCACCACCAAGCGGCCGGAGCTGGAGGACCCGGACGTCCTGGTGCGGCGGATCGAGGAAGCGTCCCGGTACGTCGACGTCGACCGCCTCTGCCTGTCCCCGCAGTGCGGTTTCTCCTCGACGGAGGAGGGCAACGACCTGACCGCGGACGACCAGCTGCGCAAACTCGAGCTGATCGTCGCGACGGCCGACCGCGTCTGGGGCGGCCACTGATGATCACCTGCGTCGTCGACTACGTCATCGATCCCGCGAAGCTGCCCGACTTCGAGCGGTTCGCCGCCGCGTGGATGCGGCTGGTGCAGCGGGAAGGCGGCATCCACCACGGGTACTTCCTGCCGTCGGAGGGCGCGAGCGACGAAGCCCGGGCGTTGTTCAGCTTCGAGAGTCTGGCGGCGTACGAGCGTTATCGCGGGCTGTTCGGCGTGGACCCCGAGTTCATCGAAGCCGACAAGATCCGCGACGAGAGCGGGTGCGTGGTCCGGTACCGGCGTACGTTCATGCGCCCGCTGCTGCCGGACGACGAACCGGACGACGAAGAAGTGTGAGGCACAGCGCGCAGCGGCCGCCGTCGGTGGTGGATCGGGTCCTGGACCTCTTGGGCGCCTTCACCGCCGAACGGCCGCGGCTGACGCTGTCCGAACTCAGCCGCCGCGCCGGGTTGCCGCTGTCCACCACGCACCGGCTCGCCGGTGAGCTCACCCGGCGCGGTGCCCTCCTGCGCGACGAAACCGGCGCCTACCGCGTCGGGCTGTGGCTGTGGGAGGTCGCCTCCCTCGCCCCGCACGGCGCGGAGCTGCGGGAGAGCGCGATGCCGTTCCTGGAGGACCTTTACGAAGCCACGCACCAGAACGTCCAGCTCGCCGTGCTCGACGGGCCCGAGGTCGTCTACGTCGAACGGATCTCCGGACGCGGTGCCGTCAACGTCTTGACCCGCGTCGGCGGACGGCTGCCCGCGCACGCCACCGGTGTCGGCCAGGTCCTGCTCGCGTACGCCTCCGCCGAAACACAGGAAGCAGTCCTGGCCGGCCCGCTCAAGACGTTCACCCCCAAGACGATCGGCTCGCCCGCGCAGCTGCGGCGGGTCCTGGCCGGCGTCCGGCGCGACGGCTACGCCATCAGCGACGGCCAGATCGAGCTCATCGCCCTGTCGGTGGCCGCCCCGGTCCGGGACGCCACCGACGAGGTCGTCGCGGCGATCTCCGTGGTCGTCCCGGCCGAGGGGACCGATCCGCGGACGCTCGTCCCGGCGGTGCGGGCCGCCGCGCGGGGGATCTCGCGGGTGCTCGGCGCGCCGCGGCCGGGCGGGGAACCACGCCTCGACTGACCGGGGCCCGGTGTGGTCGGATGAGATCGAGGGCTACCGGATGGGGTGAGGAGAAAGAATGACCACCGTGCTCGTCGTCGGTGCTGGTCAGAGCGGGTTCCAGGCCGTGGCTTCGCTGCGGGACCGGGGCTTCGCCGGCCGGGTCGTGCTGGTCGGGGACGAGCCGGGCGTGCCGTACCAGCGGCCGCCGCTGTCGAAGGCCTACCTCGCCGGGACCGCCGGGCTCGAACAGCTGCACCTGCGCGGCGAGGACTTCTTCGCCGAGAAGGACATCGAGCTGGTTTCCGGCCGGGTCGCCGAAATCGACCGCGCGGCGGCGAAGGTCCGGCTCGAAGACGGCCGCGAGCTCGGCTACGACTTCCTGGTCCTGGCCACCGGCGCCCGCAACCGGACGCTGCCGGTGCCCGGCGCGGACCTGCCGGGTGTGCTGACCCTGCGCACCCGTGACGACGCCGACCGGCTCCGGGCGTCCCTCGAACAAGCCGAACACGTCGTGGTGGCCGGCGGCGGGTTCATCGGCCTGGAGTTCGCCTCGCACGCCGGCCGCCCGGTGACGATCGTCGAGCTGCAGGACCGGCTGCTCAACCGCGTCGCGACGCCGGAAATCTCCGCCTACTTCGCCGACCTGCACCGCACCGCCGGGCACACGGTGCTGCTCGGCCAGGGGGTCGCGGCCCTGCGCGGCGACTCGCGGGTGCGGGAAGTCGAGCTGACCGACGGCACCCGGCTGCCCGCCGACCTGGTCGTCGTCGCCGTCGGGGTGGTCCCCGACACCGCGCTCGCCGAGGCCGCCGGGCTGCCGGTGCGCAACGGCGTCGTCGTCGACGCGCACCTGCGGACGGCGGACGAGAAGATCTTCGCCATCGGCGACTGCGCCAACTTCCCGTGCGTCCAGGCCGGCGCCGAAACCCGCCTGGAGTCCGTGCAGAACGCCGTCGACCAGGCCCGCTGCGTGGCGGCGGCGATCACCGGCACCGAAGAGCCCTACGCCAGCCTGCCGTGGTTCTGGACCGACCAGGCGGGCGCCAAGCTGCAGATCGCCGGCATCCTCGCGGGCGCCGACCGGACGGTGGTCGCGGGCGACCCGGCCGGGGGCAAGTTCTCCGTGCTGTCCTTCCGCGACGACGTCCTGATCGCCGTCGAGTCGGTGAACAAGCCTGCCGACCACATCGCGGCCCGCCGCCTGTTCACGGCCGAGCCGAAGCCCGCGTACGCCGACCTGGAGCTGAGCGAGTTCGACTTGAAGGCCCACGTGAAGGCGGCGTCAACGCGCGGTTGACGCAAGAAGATCGTCAACCTACAGTTGACGGTATGACCCTGCCCTTCAGCGTCAAACTCGACGATCTCATCAACGCCATCAAGAGCAACCACGACCACGACGCCCTGGCCCAGCTGACCGACGCGGTCTACCTGGGCCAGCACCTCGGCGAGGTGGCGGACCACCTGATCGGCCACTTCGTCGACCAGGCCCGGCGGTCCGGGGCATCCTGGACCGAGATCGGCGCCAGCATGGGCGTCACGAAACAGGCCGCCCAGAAGCGGTTCGTGCCGAAGGTGGATCCCGGTGGCGACCTGAGCGGGAACATCGAGCGCGTCTACGGCCGCTACACCGACCGCGCGCGGCACGTCGTCGTCGAAGCCCAGAAGGCGGCTGTCACGCACGCCAGCCCGGAGATCGACACCGTGCACATCGTGCTGGGCCTGCTGACCGAGCCCGCCGCGCTGGCGGCCGGGGCGATCCTGGCCCAGGGCGTGCAGCTGGACGCCGTCCGCGAAGCCGCCGAAGCGCGGCTGCCCGAGCCGGTCGACCCGGTGCCGAACGTGGTCCCGTTCTCCGCCGCCGCCAAGAAGACCCTCGAGCTGACCATGCGCGAAGGCCTGCGGCTCGGGCACAACTACATCGGCACCGAGCACATGCTGCTGGCCCTGCTGGAACAGGGCGAAGGCAGCGGCTTCGAGGTGCTCGACGGCCTGGGCGTCAAGAAGGACAAGGCCGAGGCGAAGATCGTGGAGGTGCTGGCGGAACTCCTCGCCGCCCGGGGGCAGTGAGGCTCCTGCTGGCCGCCGCGCTGCTCGCGGTGGTCCTGGTGACGCTGCTCTGACCGGGTGGGACCAGGGGGTCTTCCCGGTCAGAGCAGCGGCCGGTCAGGCTTCGGACTCCGGGCGGCCGTCGGCGGCCCAGGCCGTGTGGAACGAACCTTCGCGGTCCACCCGGCGGTAGGTGTGGGCACCGAAGAAGTCCCGCTGGCCCTGGACCAGCGCGGCCGGCAGCCGGTCCGCGCGGAGGCCGTCGTAGTAGGCCAGCGCCGTCGAGAAGCCCGGCGTCGGGATGCCGAGCTTGACCGCCGTCGAGATCACCGAGCGCCACGAGTCCTGTGCATCCTCGACCGCCTTGCGGAAGCCGCCCGACGTCAGCAGCGTCGGCAGTTCCGGCTCGTCGGCGTAGGCCGCGGTGATGTCGTTGAGGAACTTCGCGCGGATGATGCACCCACCGCGCCAGATCGAGGCGACCTTGCCGAGGTCGATGTCCCAGCCGTACTCGGTCGCGCCCGCCTGGATCTGGTTGAAGCCCTGCGCGTACGCGACCACCTTCGACGCGTACAGCGCCTGCCCGACGTCGTCGGCGAAGCGCTCCAGCGCGGAACCCGACAGCGGTGCCGCCGACGGGCCGCCGAGCCCGCGGGCCGCCGCGCGCAGCGACTTGGACCCGGACAGCGAACGCGCGAAGACGGCCTCGGCGATGCCCGAGATCGGGACGCCCAGGTCGAGGCCGATCTGCACGGTCCAGCGGCCGGTGCCCTTCTGCTCGGCGGCGTCCTCGACGACGTCGACGAACGGCTTGCCGGACGCCTTGTCGACGTGCGCGAGCACCTCGGCGGTGATCTCGATCAGGTAGGAGTCGAGCCGGCCGGTGTTCCACGTGCGGAACACGTCGGCGATCTCGGCCGGCGCGTAGCCGCCCGCGTGCCGGAGCAGGTCGAACGACTCCGCGATCAGCTGCATGTCGGCGTACTCGATGCCGTTGTGCACCATCTTGACGAAGTGGCCGGCGCCGTCCGCGCCGATGTGCGTGCAGCACGGCTCGCCGTCGACCTTCGCCGAGATGTCCTCGAACAGCGGGCCGAGCGACTCGTACGACTCCTTCGAGCCACCGGGCATGATGCTCGGCCCGTGCAGCGCGCCCTCCTCGCCGCCGGAGACGCCGCTGCCGACGAAGTGCAGGCCACGCTCGCGCAGCGCCTTCTCGCGGCGGCGCGTGTCGGCGAAGTGCGCGTTGCCGGCGTCGATGATGACGTCGCCCTCTTCGAGCAGCGGCGCGAACTCCTCGATGACGGCGTCGGTCGGGCCGCCCGCCTTGACCATGATCACGACCTGCCGCGGCCGCTCCAGCGCGTCGACGAACTCCTGCGCGGAGTACGCCGGGATGAAGTCGCCCTCGTCGCCGAACTGGTCCACCAGCGCGCGGGTCCGCTCCTCGGACCGGTTGTGCAGGGCCACCGTGTGGCCGTGCCGGGCCAGGTTGCGGGCCAGGTTGCGGCCCATGACCGCCAGGCCGGTGACCCCGATGCTCGCCTTCTTGCTCATCCGAATCCTTCCGAAGTCTCTCTCGATTCAGACAGTAGTCCGATCGACGCCTCAAGGAAGGGCACGGAGGACCAGCTCACCTAGTTCAGGAGAAGCAGCGGATGGGTCCCTTGTTTAAGGCGAGCATGTCGGTGATCGCCGCGACCAGGTCGATGTCCGCGCCCCACTCGGCGCCGTCGAGCTCGGCGTACGCGCGGTGCAGGTTCCCCGGCAGCCGCTCCTGCTCGCTCAGCGCCGCGAATTCGCCGAGGTCCGTCTCCTTCGCCACCTCCAGCGGCGACAGCCCGGCGGCCTTCCCGCGCTCGGCCGTCTTCTGGAGGAAGGCCAGGTAGGCGTCCACTTTGTCCACTACGTCCAGTCCGCACGGACCGCCGTGACCCGGCAGGATCACTTCGGGGTCGAGCTCCCGGATGACGTCGAGGGCCTGGCGCCACCCGGCGACTGAGCCCATCAGCGCGAACGGGCTGCCGCCGTGGAACACCAGGTCACCCGCGTAGAGCACGCGCTGCTCGGGCAGCCAGACCAGCACGTCGTTGGTCGTGTGGGCGGCGTGGCCGGGGTGGATCAGCCGGATCTCGACGTCGCCGGCGTACAGCGTGAGCCGGTCGTCGAAGACGATCTCGGGCGGCCGCGGCCGCAGCTCACCCCAGTCGTTGCCGACGAAGACACCCTCGTAGGTCTGGATGCCCTCGGCGGCGATCAGCTCGCGGGTCTTGCGGTGGCCGACGACCGTCGCGCCTTCGACCAGGTAGTTGCCGTTGGTGTGGTCACCGTGGTGGTGGGTGTTGACCAGCGTGGTCACCGGGCGGCCGGTGGCGGCCTCGGCCGCCGCGAGCAGGGCGCGCGTGCGGCGCTCGGTCGCGCAGGTGTCGATCAGCACGGTGTGGTCGCCGGCGTCGACCAGCCCGCAGTTGTTGATGTACCAGGAGCCGTCCGGCTGGACGTAGCCGTGCGCGTGGTCGGCCAGGCGGGTGACGGCGGCGGCGGAGGGGGAACGATCGGTCACGGCGTCACTATGCCCGAGACCGGGCTCCGCCGGTTGGCCGAATAATTCCGAATTTCACTGGTCCAGGCGAGTGATACCGCAGGTGACTGGCAATCTGCGGCGTTTCCTGGAACGCTGCGCGATGTCATCATCGAGATCCGCAAGGTGAAGCACTAGCCTGGGTGGGTTCGATAGTTCGCGTGCGACGGCGGCCGGTGGCCGCCGTTGCTTGGTAGTGGTCCGGGAGAGCAGGGCGATGGCCAGCACCGTCACCTCGCGCCGGAAGCAGCTCGGGAACGAGCTCCGGCATGCCCGCACCGCGGCGCGGATGACACAGCAGCAGGTCGCCGAGGTCCTCGGCTGCACCCAGGGCAAGGTCAACAAGATCGAGTCCGGTGCCGTCGGGGTGAAGCTCGGGGATGTGCGATCGATGCTGAACGCGTTCGGGATCAACGGCGAAGAGGCCGACACGCTGATGAACCTGGCGCGGGCCGCCGCCGGGCAGCGCGGCCACTGGTCCGGCTACCGCTCGGTGGTGCCGCACTGGTTCCGCACCTTCACCGACCTGGAGCCCGCGGCCGCGGAGATCCTCACCTGGCACGGTGAGCGCATCCCGGGTCCGCTGCAGTCCGAGCACTACATGCTCAAGCAGTTCACCGAGGCCGGCGCGACGGACGTGACATCGCTGGTCCGCAACCGCCTCGACCGCAAAGCGGTGTTCGAGCAGCAGCAGCCGCCCTACTACCGCTTCATCATCAGCGAAGGCGCGCTGCGCCGGGCACCCGGCGGGTACGCGCCCGCGGTGATGCTCGACCAGGTCGAGCACCTGCTCTCGCTCGAGAAGCACCCGCGCGTCTACGTGCACGTACTGCCGTTCGGCGCGCGGCTGGCCGCGGTGCCCAACGACTTCACGATCATGCGGTTCCCGGACCGCACGCGCGACTTCGTCTACATCGAGCACTCCGCCGGCGGGCTCTACCTCGACGACGTCAAGGACTTCAACATCTTCGTCGACTCGTGGGACAGGCTGCGGGGAGCGGCGCTGGAGCGGCAGGAGACCCGGCAGTTCCTCAAGGAGCTCGCGGAGGGTTACCGCGCGCAGATGCAGCAGCTCCAATAGGGCGAACGGCCGCCTGAGGTATCCCGACCGGTGAACAACTTTCGGTAGAGTCGGTCTGTTGCGCTGGATTCCCCCGGAAGTGGACATCGTGGACCCCGACTTCCTCCCCGACGTCATCGACCTCGACCGGCCGAACATCGCGCGCATCTACGACTGGGCCCTCGGCGGCACCGCGAACTGGGCGATCGACCGGCAGTTCGGCGAACAGGCCGTGCAGGCGTTCCCGCTCGCGAAAGCGCTCGCCCGCAGCAACCGCGACTTCCTCGGCCGGGCCGTGCGCTACTGCCTTTCCGAGGGCATCACGCAGTTCCTCGACCTCGGCTCCGGCATCCCGACCGCGGGCAACGTGCACGAAGTGGCCGACGACCACGTCGACGACAGCCGCTGCGTGTACGTCGACAACGAGCCCGTGGCCGTCGCGCACGGGCGGATGCTCCTGGAAGAGGCCGGCGACCCCGAGCGCCACGCCGTGCTGCACGCCGACCTGCGGGACGCCGGCGAAGTCTGGGAAGCCGCGCTGGCCACCGGCGTGCTCGACGCGGACCGGCCGATCTGCCTGCTGACCGTGGCGGTGCTGCACTTCCTCCCGGACGTCACCGGTGTCCGGGAAGCCATCCGCGACTACCGGACGCTGCTGGCGCCCGGATCGGCGTACGTGCTTTCCCACGCGACCGAATCCGGCGTCGAAGGCGACGAGCTGGCGCAGATCCGGAAGCTCGTGAAGCTGTCCGAGCGGTCGAGTTCCCCCGCGGTTTCCCGGTCCCTCGACGAGATCGCCGCGTTCTTCGGTACCTTCGACGTCGTCGAGCCCGGGATCGTGCCTGTGGGAGAGTGGCGCCCGGAGCCCGGCGCCGCCACGGTCCCTCTCGCGAGCGTGGTCGGCGGTGTCGGCCGCAAGCCTGGAGGACGCAATGACTACGCAGGACCCCGAAGCCCCTGAAGGCGTGGACCTGGACCGGCCGAACGCGGCCCGCATCTACGACTGGTTCCTCGGCGGCGACGCCAACTGGGCCATCGACCGCCAGTTCGGCGAGCAGGCGGTCAAGACCTTCCCGATGATCAAGACCGTCGCGCGCGCCGGCCGCGACTTCCTCGGCCGCGGCGTGCGGTACCTGGCGCGCAACGGCATCGACCAGTTCCTCGACCTCGGCTCCGGCGTCCCGACCGTCGGCAACGTCCACGAGGTCGCGACCGACGTCAACCCGGACGCCCGGTGCGTGTACGTCGACAACGAGCCGGTCGCGGTGGCCCACTCGCAGATCCTGCTGGAGCAGGAGGGGGTCGCGGGACGGCACGCGGTGCTGCAGGGCGACCTGCGCGACCCGGCCGACATCTGGAAGCGCGCGCTCGACACCGGCGTCCTCGACCCGAACCGCCCGATCGGCCTGATCATGGTCGGCGTCCTCTACTTCCTCGGCGCCGACGAGCCGGTGGCCCAGACCATCCGGAAGTACCTCTCGCTGCTGCCGTCCGGCTCCTACTTCCTGTCCTCGCACCTCACCGACGACGGCCTGCACGACATGGCCGACGCGGACAGCCGCGAGACGATCATGAAGCAGTACAACCAGTCGAGCACGCCGCTGCACCTGCGCAGCCGCGCGGAGTTCACGTCGTTCTTCGAGGGACTGGAGCTGGTCGAGCCGGGCATCGTCTACCTGCCGGAGTGGCACCCGGAGGAGATCGAGTCCAAGGCCACGAAGAAGCTCGCGAACGACCCGGCGTTCGTCGGTCACCTCTGCGGCCTCGGCCGCAAGCCGTGACGGCGGCCGCCTACGACGCGATCGCCGATCAGTACGCGGAATTCGCCGCCGAGGTCTGGGACAAGCACGCCCTGGAGCGGGCGGTGTGGACGGCGTTCGCGGATTCCGTCCGCGGGCGCGGTCCGGTCGCCGACCTCGGCTGCGGGCCCGGGCACCTGACGGCGCACCTGCGTTCGCTCGGCGTGGACGCGTTCGGCGTCGACCTGTCGCCGGCGATGATCGCGCTGGCCGGGGCCGCCCACCCGGGCCTGCGGTTCGAAGTGGGTTCGATGGCGGCGCTGGACCTGCCGGACGGGTCGCTCGCCGGGATCCTGTCGTGGTACTCGCTGATCCACACCCCACCGGTGGAGGTGCCCGCGTACTTCGCCGAATTCGCCCGAATGTCGGCGTCCGGTGGTCACGTTCTGTTGGGGTGCTTCGAATCCGGCGGCGGCCCGCTGACGTCGTTCGACCACAAGGTGACGACGGCCTACAGCTGGCCGCTGGACGACCTGGCCGGGCTGGCGGCCGCGGCGGGCTTCACCGAGGTGGGGCGGGTGTACCGCGAGCCGGTGGCGGGGGAGCGGCCGATGCGGCACGGCTGCCTGCTGCTCCGGAAACCGTAGCCGGAGAAGGCAAGAGCCCCGGTTCCGCAGGAAACCGGGGCTCTTTCGCGGTGGTACGGCAGTTCAGGCGCGCGAGCCGATCCGGCCGCTCATCAGCGGCGTCAGGTCGATCGCGGCTTCCAGCGGGCGGGTCGTGCGGACTCCGTCGGCGTGGCGCCGCAGCGGGAGGTCCTGATCGGTGGCCCACGTCGTGGTCTTGCGCAGCGGCGCCTGGATCAGGCTGAAGCCGAAGCGGTTGCGCAGCTCGTTCCCGATGCCCCGGCGGCCACGGTGTTCTTCGTCCTCGCGGCGGAAGAGCGAGTTCACCCGGACGGCCATTCGTCTACACCCCCAGCTCTCGTCGCGGTGCTTCGGCGCCCCGGAGGGAAAGCGCTTCCGCTTCCGGAGTTCGGACCAGCCTGGTCACGGCCAGCGCGCCGGGTGGCGCACCTTCCTCGACGATCACGCTGTTCCTCCCCCATGAGGTCCTGCGGTGGCGTTGGCTTGGTTGGTTCCGGCTCTGGTCGTTCCGGCTGTTCGGCCCGCCTCGACGACCGCCCGCCGCGGGCAGGCAGTCATTCACCGACACCAGCGCCCCGGCCGATGCGATTAATCCTACTCCTGGAATAATCTTCATGTCGAGGCCGTACCCAGTTGATCACCCGCTTGGCCCTGTGGCTTGCTCCATTGAGACACTGAGTAGCCGGGAGCGGGTGCCTTCGACCAGGTCACGACCGCGCCCCCCATCGATCCTCGGAGGTACGACCCATGGCGGATTATCCGTCGTTCGCGGATTACGATCCGAACACGGCCGTGACCCTGTTCGAAGAGGCCGCCTGGGAGAAGTCGTTCGCCAGCGAGCCCAACGGCGGCAGCTGCGTCGAGGTCAACCTGGGCCGTGACGGCCTGATCGGCGTCCGGGACACCAAGCTCGCGACCAGCCCGGTCTTCGTGTTCGACACCGCCGAGTGGGAAGCGTTCCTGATCGCCGTCAAGGCCGGGCAGTTCGACCTGCCCGCCTGATCGCCCGTGCCCCGGAAGACGAATGGTGAAGGCCCCCTTCCCCGCTCTCTACGGTGAAGGAGGCCTTCGCGGCCGTCCGAATACGTCCGGACACCCGATGTGAGGGGAATCTCACCCGATTGCCGGAAGCTCACCCCCGCGCAGGCGGCCGCGGGTCCGGCGCCAGGCCACCACGACCAGTGCCACGAGCCCGATCAGCGGCAACGTGCTGATCGCCCAGCTCACGCCCATCGGCGGCCCCGGTTGTTCCAGCACCGGCAACGCGCGCAGTTCGCCGGTGCCGGAACCGGCGGGGCCGTTGACGGTGAAGCGGAAGGTCCAGTCGCCCGGCCGCGGCATCGAGCGGACGTCGAGTCCCCACACCTCGAGTTTGCGCGGGTGCCGGACCAGCGGCTGCTTCCGGTTCTGGCCGCCCTCCGGGTTGAGCATGGTGAGCGTGCCGGACTTGCCCTCGATCCCGCCGTCGGGGATGAAGGTGAAGTCCAGGGACTGCATGGCCTTCAGCGGCCAGGTGCTGAAGCCCACGGTCAGCCCGTACGGCCCGGCCTGCACCCGCTCGGTGTGCACGATGTTGACCGGCTCGTAGGCGTTCGCCGGCGCCGCGGTGGCGAACAGCAGCCCGGCCACGACGGCGAGAGCGAGCAGACTCTTACGCATCAGCGGTTTCCCCCTTCTTCGCGGGCGCCAGCAGGCAGAGCATCCCGCCGAACCGCCACCCGGCGAACCCGCCGAGCAGCCCCAGCGCCGCGCTGAGCACGGCGGTCGTCGTCAGGTACCAGGCCGGCGGCACGTGCGCGCCGGTGTAGAGCAGCGCCCGCTGCAGGGGCAGGCTCAGCCCGAGCAGCAGCCCGGCGATCCCGCCGGCGACCACGGACACCCGGCCCGCGCGCCACCCCCGGCGTCGCCCGGTGAAGTAGACCAGCTCCATCAGCGCGGCGACCGGCAGCAACGCCATCGGGGTCAGCGACGGCATCGCCGGCACCCCGGAAATCGCGTCCCGCAACGGCAGGCCGACCAGGTCCGCGTACGCCTTCGCCGCCCACGGCGAGAACCACCAGAACACCGCCTGCACGGCCGCGACCAGTGCCGCGGTGCCCACCGCCCCACCCGGACGGCGGGCGAACCCGGCGCCGACGGCGACCAGCAGCACCGCCATCATCGACGTCCCGATCGCGACGGCGTCGGCGTAGTCGTCCGGCACCTGCTGCAAGCCGAGCGCCAGCACCGGCCCGAAGGTGAGCAGCACGGTCAGCGACGCCAGCGTGCCGAGCCGGCCCCAGCGGTGCTCCCGGGCCGCGGCGAACACCGCGGTCGTGCCGATCAGCGACACCGTGATCGACAGCAGCAGCCCGATGTGCGGCGGCGAGTCGATGACCGCGTCGAAGCCGTAGAGCCCGTGCCACCACTGGTCCCACAGCCCGTACAGCAGGAAGGTCGCCGCGCCGACGCCGGAAACCAGGTACCCCAGCGGGGCCGCGAACGTCCGGCCGAAGACGTTGACCACGCGCCCGCCGATCCGCGGGTCGACCGGCCGTCCCGCGCGCCGCGCCGCCGTCGTCAGCAGCACGACGGCGAGGCTCGCCAGGCCGACGACCGCGCTGCCCGCGTACAGGAACAGGTGCGGCAGCGTGAAGAACGTGTCCGGCCCGACGTCGTCGTGCCACTGGATGTCCCAGGTGAGCCCGACCAGCGACAGCAGTGACCCGCCGAGCACGACGTTCGCCGGCAGCAACCCCGTTCGAGCCTGTTTCGCCACCGACGTGGTGCGCACGCCGGATGCGGTGAGATCCATGCCCCCTCCTTTACTTGACCAACACGGGAAAGACGATCTGCGCGGGCCCACCGGGGCCGCGCAGCGAAACGGCGATCTCCCACTGCCCGGACATCGGCAGCCCGACGTCCGTGGCGCGGTACCGGCCGGGCCCGTCCGGCGCGGCGGGGACCGCCGGGAACGCGTGCCCCATCTGCGCCATGACCGGAGCCACCGTGACGGCTTCGGGCGTCGGCCCGGTCACCGTGACCACGATCGTGTTGCCGCCGAGGTGGGGCTGTTCCGCGGAGAACTGGACGGTGTAGGGACCCGAAACCGCCTGCTGGTCCGTGGGTTTCGCGTCGCCGCCACCCCAGAGCAGCCACGCGGCACCGGCCGCGACGACCAGGGCGACGACGGCGATCAGCAACGTCGGGCGTTTCACCGGCCGGCTCCGGTCGCCGGGACGTCGACCACGGCGGGCACGGTGAGCACCCGGTAGCCGCGTTCGGCCTGCAGCCAGATCCGGTACCGGCCGGGCTGGGCGAAGGTGTAAGTGAAGCCGACGTCCGGGCCGTACGCGGCGACCGTCTCATCAGGACGGTCCCGCTGGCCCGCGACCGGCGGGATCATGGCGTGGACGTGCGCCCAGGTGGGTGCCTTCGCGGCGCTTTCGCCGACGGGGCCGGTGATCGGCCCGGCGATGATCAGGTGGCCGAGCATGCCCAGCCACGGCTGGAGGTCCTGGGCGGGGAAGTGCGCGGTGATCGTCGTCGGCGTCCCGGGACTGATGGTGAGGTCGACCGGGGTGCCGTCGATCGTCCGCGGCCCGGCGCCGGGTGGTTCGGGTGCGGGGGCGGCGGTGCCCTTGAGGTCCACTGTGGACCGGGCGAGCTGGACCCCGCCGCCGCGCCGGGCGAGTTCGGCCGCGACCGCGTACGTGCCCGTTTCCGGATCGGCGAGGTGGACGCGGTAGTCGCCGGGGCCGACGCGCACCGGGTGCAGGTGGCTCAGCCGGCCGGACGGCGAGACGAGCACCAGGTGCACCAGGGCGTTGTCCCGGACCAGCAGGTCGTCGGCCGGGCGGCCGGTGGCGCCGTCGGTGAGGCTCAGCTCGAGGTCGTCGTTCCCGGCTCGGACGGCCAGGTTCACCGGCGGCCGCGAATAATCCACAGTGGACAGCTGGGCGTTCGCGTACGGATCGGTGACGTTGTCGAACGTCGGGTCCAGCTGGCTGCCGGGCGCCGGTGGCGGCGGAGTACCCGCCGACAGCAGCGCCCCGGTGACGGCGACGGCGATCGCGGCGACCACGCCGGCGCCCGGGATGAGCGCGAACGCCGTCCGCTTGGCGCGCAGCCCGACGACCAGGGCGATGAGCAGGAAGGCGCCCGCGGCGACGAACCCGCCGTAGGTCGCCTTTTCCCACGGCGGGACCACCCGGGCGGGCACGACGAACGGGATCGCGGCTGTCCGCCCGGTGTCGTCGCTCAGCGAGAGTTCCCACGGTCCCGGTTTGTCGACTTGGAGATTTCCGGGGTAGACGCCCGGCGCGGCGCCGAGGGCGACGTCCGTGCGCGAGCTCGGGACGCCGTCGGCCGCGACGGCCAGGTGCAGCGTGCCGGGCGCGGTGCCCTGGTGCGTCACGACGTCCACCCTCAGCGGCGACGGTGTGGTGTCGACGCGGCGGATGATCACGGTGAGCTCGCGCTCGCCGAGCGTCTGGGCGACCTGGACGTCGGTGCCGCTCGGTGCGCCGTCGGCGTGCGCGATCCCGCCGCCGGCCACGATCCCCAGTGCGGCCAGCAGCATCAGCAGTACGGCTCTCGGTTTGCTCCCCATCGTGTGCCGAACCTAACCGGTGGATCCGGTGGCGGGCGTCACGGCGGCGAGGGAACTCCGGTCCCCAGTTCGGGGGACCGGAGGCCCCGGGAGTCTCAGGGGTGGAGGAATTTCCGCAGGTGGGCGACCACTTCGCCAGGCTGCTCCTCGGGCAGGAAGTGGCCGCACTCGGCGAGGGGTTCGCCGGTGACGTCGTCGGCGTACTCGCGCCAGATGTCGAGCGTGGGGAGGGTGCCGAGCAGGCCGTTCGCGCCCCAGAGGGCGAGAAGTGGCTGGGTGAGGCGCTTCCCGGCGGCGAAGTCGGCGTCGTCGAGTTCGGCGTCGTCAGGGAAGGAGGCGCGGTAGTCGTCGAAGCCGGCCCGGAGCGCGCCCGGCTGGGAGAAGGCACGGACGTACTCGGCCTGCGCGTCGGCGTCGAGGGCGTGGCGCTGGTGGGTCCAGCGCTCGAAGAAGTAGCCGAGGTAGGCGGCGATGTTCTGGCCGGCCAGCAGTTCCGGCAGGTCGGGCTGGAGGTGGAAGAGCCAGTGCCAATACCCCTTGGCGATGCCGGCGTCGAGGCGCTGCCACATCGCGCGGGTCGGGGCGATGTCGAGGACGGCGAGGCGTTCGACCTGGTCCGGGCGGTCGAGGGCCCAGCGGTGGGCGACGCGGCCGCCGCGGTCGTGCCCCACGACGGCGGTGGTGGCGAACCCGAGGTGGTCGGCGAGGGCGGCGATGTCGGCGGCCATGGTGCGTTTGTCGTAGCCGTCCCTCGGTTTGTCGCTGCGGCCGTAGCCGCGCAGGTCGGGGGCGATCACGGTGTGCGTCTCGGCCAGGGGGTCCAGGACTTTGTGCCAGCAGTGCGACGTCTGCGGCCAGCCGTGCAGCAGGAATAGCGGCGGGCCGTCACCGGCGCGGAGGTAGTGCAGGCGGATGCCGTTCACGGTGGCCATGTTGTCTAACCGGTTCATAGGGTTAGACGGTAGCGCTGCTTCTAACTGTCTTCAAGGGTTAGAATGACCGGCATGGAGTGGGTCTTCGACGGCGGACGGCCGTGCCTCGACCTCGTCAACACGATGCGCAGCCGGCACGAGTCGGGTGTGGAGCTGCTGACGGGCCCGGACGCGCTGGCGGAGTGGTTCTCGCTGGCGGGGCTGACGACGGGCCCGGTGCCGGTGACGGCGGGCAACGTCCTGGCGGCGAAGGCGCTGCGGGAGGCGATCGACCGGGTGCTGCTGCCGCCGGAGGAACCGTCCTCGATGGACGTCGAGCTGGTCAACAACGCGGCGGCCTCCGCGCCGGCACCTCCGCCGCGCCTGGCGTTGGCGGGCGGAGCGCTGCGCCGCGAGGTCCCGGCCCCGAAGGACCCGGTGGCGGCGGCGTTCGCAGCCCTGGCGGCGGACGCAATCGACCTGGCCACGAGCGACGCCGAGGTCCGAGTCTGCGCGGCCGACGACTGCGGCTTGCGGTTCTGCGACGCCTCACCCCGCCGCAACCGCCAGTGGTGCTCGATGTCCCGCTGCGGAAACCGAGCCAAAGCCCGAGCCCACTACGCCCGAACCGCTCCACAGGCGAGGCGAGATGTGGACAACCCGGCCTAGCCGGCCGTCTCACCACCGGTTTCCGTCATAGCCAGCCGATACGCTGGAGACGGGGGGCGCCCCCGCGGGCCACTCCCTCAAATCCCACGTGTCGCCCTGCCAATCACGCGTGTCGCCCTGCCAATCACGGGTGTCGACCTTCCAAACACGTGTCGACCCTCCAGTCCGCGTGTCGACCCTCCAGTCACGGGTGTCAACCCTCCAGTCACGCGTGTCGACCCTCCAATCACGCGAGTTGCCCTTCCAGACAGGCGAGGTGCGCCTCTAATCACGCGAGTTGCGCCTTCAATCACACGAGATCGCTCTCCAATCACGTGAGATCGGCCTGCGATCACGCGAGATCGCGCCTCGATCACGCGAGATCGCGCCAGTTGCGTCCTCGACCACCCAAGGCTCAGCCGGCCGGCGTCAAGACCGCTGCGCCGAGCCCGGGCCCCTGCCGCCAATCAACCGGTCGTAAACCCCCGGATGCGCGCGGAACCACACGTTGAGCTTCCCGATCCACCGCATGTGCGCGGTCCGCAACCCAGCCGGGATCGGTGTCGACAGAATCCGCACCGCCGCCGCGAAGCGGTCGAACCGCCGCTGGTCCCGTAACGTCCACTGTAGACCGAGGCGCTCCCGGAAAGCCGGTGGCAGCGTCGCCCGGATCAGGAACATCTGGATCCGCGCGTGCCACCGCCACCACGAGTCGGGCAGCCACCGGACCGGCTTCGGGACCGTCCGGATCGTCTCGAAAAGCTGCTCGATCGCGGGGTTCGTCACGAACCCCGCGACCATGGCGTCGTAATACCGCTCGAAAGCCGCCCAGTCCGGCGGCAAATCCCGCGAACGCACCCCCAGCATCCGCCCGACGTCGCACATCTGCGCGTAGTACTCGTCCAGTTCCGATGTGGACAGACGCCGCCCGAAGAACCGTTGCGCGTCAACCGGAACCTTCACCAACGTCGCATGCACCCACGCATACGCCGCAGGGTCCAGCGCGCTGTACCGCCGCCCGTCCGCCACGCCCGTGAACCTCCGGTGCAACGCGCGCAACCGAGCCGCCTCGACACGCGCGCCCGCCGGGCCGCCGTAGACGTAGATCGACAGCGATGCGCCCGTTCGCATCAGGCGCGTCCACGGGTCCGACGTGTAATCCGAGTGGTCCCGCACCCCCGCCGCGACGACCGGGTGGGCCACCTGCAGCACCAGCACCTGCCCGGCCAGCAGCCCGTCGCGGAAGTCGCCGAAGTACTTCCACGCCGCCGTGCCGCGGACGACCGGGCGGGCCATCAAGCTCCGCGGAGCAACATCATCAGCGGCTCGGCCACCGGCGTGTCCGTCTCGCCCGTCGCCAGGCGCCGCAGCTGCAACCCCGCGATCAGCGCCACCACCGGCCCCGCCAGGCGGGCCGGGTCGGGGACCCCCAACGCGCTGAGGATCGTCACCGCCAGTTCGTCGTACGCCGCGAAGCACCGTGAAGACGCTTCGTGCAGCTCCGGGTCCCGCGCCGCCTGCAGGTACAACTCGTGCGCGCCGAGCTCGTCCGCGCCGAACGGCAGCTGCGCGATCACGTGCTCCACCACCGACGCCGCCTGCTCGACGCTCAGCCCCTCCGAGCGGTAGCCGTCCACGATCGCGCCGAGCTTCGCCGTCTCGTCCTCGACGAGCAGCAGCATCGCCTCGCGCAGCAACGCCGTCTGGCTGGGGAAGTGGTAGGTCAACGTCCCGAGGGAGACACCCGCGGCGGCGACGATCCGGCGGTTGGTCAGCCCGCCGACACCGTGTTCGCCGACGACGGTCAGCGCGCCGCGCAGGATGGCCTCCCGGGTGCTCACCAGCTTGTCGCGGGATGCCGCTCCGGCCACCGTTCGACCTCTTCCAGTTGCGCGGCAAGCGAAATCAGCCGCTCCTCGGCGTGCGACGGGCCGAGCAGCTGCGCGCCGAGCGGCAACCCGTCCGCCGTCTGCCCGGCCGGGACGTTGACCCCCGGCCAGCCCAGCACGTTCCACGGCCAAGCGTACGGGCACGCGGCGATCATGGCCTGGTCGGTCTCCCAGCCGGACAGCCCGTCGAACGTGCCGACCGCCGGCGGCGGGGTGGCGGTGGTCGGCGTCAGCAGGACGTCGACGCGGCCGAACACCGAGCCGATCCGCCGGTGCAGGCCCGGCTCGAGGGCACGGGCCAGCCGCAGCGCGGGGCCGGCCAGCAGGCGGCCGTGACCGGCGTTGCTGCGCGTGCGCGGGTCGAGCCCGGCCCGGTCGGGCACCCGCAGCGCCCAGTCGCGGACGCCGGTGAGCGACCGCGGCAGGAAGGTCAGCCCGATCAGGCCGTAGTCCGGCTCGACCTCGACGATCTCGTGCCCCAGCCCGGCCAGGGACTCGGCGAGCCGGCGCACGGCCGCGTCGACGACCGGGTCGAGGTGGGTCTTGGTGGCGGTGAACGGGATTCGCGTGGACAGCCCGATCCGCAGCTTCCCGGGCTCGCGCGCGGCGGCCGCGCGGAACACGCCGGACGTCCCGGCGGCCGCGTCGAGCAGCAGGGCGGCGTCCTCGGTGGTGCGGGCCAGCGGCCCGAGCACGGTCAGGCCGTGGAACAGCTCGCCCTCGGTCGGGATCCGGCCGCGCTGGGTCTTGATCCCGACCAGCCCGGTCCACGCGGCCGGGATGCGCACCGAACCGGCGCCGTCGGACCCGAGCGCGGCCGCGATGACCCCCGACGCCACCGCGGCCGCGCTCCCGCCCGAAGAACCCCCTGGGGTGTGGCCGGTGTGCCACGGGTTGCGCGTCACGCCGAAGGCCGGGCCCTCGGTGAACGGCCACTGGCCCAGTTCGGGGGTGTTCGTCTTGCCGATGATCACCGCTCCGGCCTCGCGCAGCAGCGCGACCGCGGGCGCGTCGGCCGTCGCGCACGGGAATTCGCCGGGGCAGCCGAACGAGGTGGGCAGGCCGGTGAGGTCGACGTCGTCCTTGATCGCGACCGGCACGCCGAGCAGGGGGGCACGCTCGCCGCCGGCCAGGCGCCGATCGGCCTCGGCGGCTTCGGCGAGGGCTTCGTCGTCACGCAGGTGGCGGAACGCGTTGAGCGTCGGCTGGCTCGCGTGCGCCCGCCCGAGCGCAGCCGCCGTGAGCTCCGCGGAGGTGATTTCACCCGCGGCGAGCTGCGCGGCCTGGGCGGCGAGGCCGGTGAAGTCGAGGCTCGTAGCGGTCATGGTGGCCCCCGAAGGTTCTCGTTCGTTCGAACGAACGTTACCGGATACCGACGGTCTTCGGCTACTCCCGATGAGTTTTCCCGGCCCCGGCGGTCTACCTCGCCGACGACTACGTGAGGAGAAACCATGGCCACGGTGCACGCGGGGATGAGCATGTCGCTGGACGGCTTCGTTGCCGACCGCCACGGCGGCACGGCGCGGCTGTCCGACCCGGCCGCCTCGAACGGCAGCGAGTACATGACCGACTTGATCCGCGAGACCGGCGCGGTCGTCCTCGGTCGCCGCACCTTCGCGATGGCCGAGGACCCGGACTGGTACCTCGGCAACTACGAGTTCCAGGTCCCGATCTTCGTCGTCACGCACACGCCGCCGGCCGTGTCGCCCGCGCAGGACGAGCGCCTCACCTTCACCTTCGTGACCGACGGGATCGCGTCGGCGATCACGCAGGCGAGGGCGGCCGCGGGAGAGCGGGCGGTCAAGGTGATCGGCACGAGCGTGGTCCGGCAGGCCGTGCGGGCGGGGCTGGCCGACGAGCTGCACGTCCGGATGGCCCCGGTGCTGCTGGGCGCCGGGCTGCCGCTGTTCGGCGACCCCGAGCTCGACGGCGTCAGGCTCCGGCGGATCGGCGTGCGCGAGGTCGGGCCGCACACCGAGCTCCGCTTCGCGGTGCTTTAACCCCCTATAGTGGTTAGAAAGCCGAGCCTGGAGGGCCGATGACGTTCGACTTCGCCGGATTCCCCGACGCCGCGCTGGCGGCGATCCCCCGCGTCGACCTGGGTGGCTGGCCGACGCCGCTGCACGAGGCGCCGCGGCTCGGCGAAGCCCTCGGCCTGCGCAACCTCTGGCTGAAGCGCGACGACGTCCACCCGCTCGGCGCCGGCGGCAACAAACTCCGCAAGCTCGAATACCACCTGGGCGCGGCCCAGGCGGCCGGTGCGGACACCGTGATCACGTTCGGCGCGCTCCAGACCAACCACGGCCGTCAGACCGCCGCCGCGTGCGCGAAGCTGGGCCTGCGCTGCGAACTTGTGCTCACCGCCAAGGTCCCGCGCGACGGCGAGGCGTACGAACGCGGCGGCAACCTCCCGCTCGACAAGCTGTTCGGCGCGACCGTCCACGTCTGCGCGGACGGCGAGGAGACCGGCCGCACGTACGACCGGCTCGTCGCCGAAGCGCAGGAAGACGGCCGGAAGGTCTTCACCATTCCGGTCGGCGGCTCCAACGACCTCGGCGCCCTCGGTTACGTCCGTGCCACCTACGAACTCGCGGAGCAGCTGGAGGAACGCGGCATCGAGCGCGCTCACCTCGTCGTCCCGCACGCCAGTGGTGGCACCGCGGCCGGGGTGGTCCTGGCCACCGCCCTGCTCGGCGGCCTCGGCGTCGGCGTCGCCTGCGTCAGCCACCCGCTCGACGAGGCCACGGAGAACCTCCGCGACCTCGTCGACGGCGCGGCCAAGCTCCTCGGCGTCGAGCCGCCGCCCTCGCCCTTCCCGCACGCGAGGCTGGGCGATTCCACCCTCGGCCCCGGCTACGGCATCCCGACCGACGCCGTCTGGAACGCGCTACGGCTCTTCGGGCGCACCGAGGGCGTGGTGCTCGATCCGGTCTACACCGGCAAAGTGGCCGCCGCGCTGGTCGAATGGGCGGGCCACTTCGCCCCGGACGACCACGTGGTGTTCCTGCACACCGGCGGCATGCCCGGCCTGTACGGCTACGCGCCCGAATTCGCGGCGGCCGTCGAAAGCTGACTCGAGCCGGGCCGCCAGCCACAGCAGCGTCCCCAGCAGCACGACGTCGGCGAGCAGCAGCAGCCGCTGCGTGACGCCGATCGGGAAGGCGTCGGAGATTTCGCGGAACGGCGTCATCCCGGCCTCGCTCAGCCGCACGAACACGAAGCTCAGGGCGAAGAGCGCGAACGCGCCCGCGGTCAGCCGGATCGACCGGACCAGCGCGACGCGCTCGGGCCGGCCCTTCAGCGGCTCCAGGAGCGAGATCGCCGCGCCGGGCAGGCTGCAGAACGCGACCAGGCACGCGTAGAGGTGGATTTCGCCGCTCACCGGGTCGGGTGCCTCGGGGTAGCTGGCCGGGAAGATCGCGGCCGCGGCCAGCCCGAGTGCCCACAACGCGAGCAGCAGCCGGGTCGTCCGCGACAACGGCACGCCGGCGACCTGCAGCGCGCCGAGCACCGCGAGCGACCCGATGGCCAGTGAGAGCACGCTCGCCGCGAGCATCCCTTCGCCGCGGTCGGTCACCGTGTAGCTCGACAGCGTGTCGTACACCGGATTGCGCGAGCTGATGATGTGCAGCACCAAGGCGGTGAACAGGCCCCACCCGATCGCCGCCACCGCGACGAGCCGCCACGGTCTCGTGCGCTTCCCCGTTTCCGTCCCCATGCGTCCAGGTTCGCGGGAAACGCGACCGCCGTGATCAGGGAAGACCCTGATTAACCCCCTGATTGAAATCCACGAGGACGAGCGCCTGGTCGTCGTGCCGCTTCGGCCGGGGCCAGCGCTCGCCGTCCGGATCCTGCTTTTCGGCGGTGCGGACGGCATCGAGCACGGCGTCCGGCCCGTCGCCGCGGGTGATCGCCAGAACTTTGCGCCAGTCGAAAAGTTCGTACTGGTCGACGCCGATGGACACACCGTCGCTGGCGAGCAGCACCGCGTCGACGTCGGCCCGCGGCCAGCTGCGCCGGACCGAGTGCGCGGCGGCACCGGGGACGGCTTCGGCGACCCAGAAGCCGTCGTGGGCGTTGCGCCGGCGCCGGACGTCGGCGCCGGTCTGGAGCAGCCCGCGTCTTCGCAGCCGGGTCAGCCGGTCGTCCGACACGACGTCGACGCCGAAGCGGCCGAACCCGACCACCGGGCTGTCGGCGAGGACGAGCGCGTCGACCCGGTCTCCGAGCCAGCGCACGGCCGCAACCGTGCTCGACGGCGAGCGTTGCGGCTGTAGTTCGTGTTCGGCGGTGAGGGCGGCGATCGCGCTGGTCAGCACCTCGGTCAGATCGGCTTCCGGGGCCGCGCGGAGGTCGCCGGCGAGGCGCCGGGCCAGGCGTTCGGCGTACCAGCCGCCGGGCGGGTGCGAGGGATCCGACGAGGTGGCGCCGTCGAGGACGAGCACCGCGTTGTCCAGCACGACGACGTGGTCCTCGGTGGGGCGTGGGTGGCCATCGGCGCCCACCCCGGCCCGTTCGGCGATCGCGATCTCGGGCATCACCCGACTGTACGTCGCCCGTCCGGCACGTTCGCGCTGAGCGGCGCGGGCCCGGCAGAACGGCACGTTGACGCCGGACTCGCACCCCACCCAGACCTCCCCGGCGGGCAACTCGCGCACCGGCGGCGCCTGCAGTGTCGGGGGGGGGCACATAGCTTC
>NZ_JBSFNC010000029.1:0-81502 GCF_053586895.1 Amycolatopsis sp. NPDC003731
GGAAGACATGACCGAGGTGCTGCGCAACCCACAACGATCTCGACATGTGCGAACAGCATTATCTCACGCGAAAACCAAAGACCCTCTTGCCGCTGTGCGGCAGGCCGACGGAAAACAGCTGCGACGCGCGCGAACGGTTGCCCTCGGCCTCGCAGGTTGTGGCGGGCTGTACCTATTTCATGGACTATTGATGCCAGACAGCACTGGGCAAGCGGCACTGCGGTCCCTGATCGAACAGCTTGGCTTGGGCACCTACCTGATGCATGTAGCCTCACAGATGAACTCTCGAATCAACTCGACGTCAGGGGTAGCATCCTGCATAGCCAGCTGTCTCGACGAATGGAACTCCAATATCTACGACCTGCTATTCGATCAGCTGAAGCACCGCCCACCACTAATATCCGGCGAAGACAGTAAGGAAAATGGAGAACGATTCGTCAGTGAGTGGCTAGATACAATGAAACAACTCACTTCAAAGGCAAGCGAGTCAGACAGCCTGAGCGCGCAATAATTTGGGTTCTCCGCCAGATCGAGCGATGCGCCTTAGACGATCACATGCCCTCGGTGGCAGTTGACATCGCCAGCGCTCATCTAGGCATCGTGAGCTCCATGTTGTCCCACCCACACCCGTACACCTCTCCTCATAGGCAGGGCGCGACATGCCGGCAGCCGTTCGAGTTGAACAAGCGCAAGATCGGCGAGCCGAATCTCGGTTTAAGCCGTCCCACGGCGCGAGTCTGACGCTGCAGGGCTCAGACACGTCCACGAAGCCTGATCGAGGCATCCACCGCCGTCCGGGCGGGAAATATTGCATCCCGACGCGCGAGCTGGCGAATACCACACGCGCACGGGCCGCACGACGCCAAGAGGCATGTCGCCGAGGCTTGCCGAGGCGATCTGCGCAGCTCCCAATGGAATCGTCCCGCCGGACAAGCAGGGCCCAGCGGGGCACGCGACGAACGCTCGAGCCCGAGCTCAACACGCGCGATCCGCAAGACGACGCAGGCACTCACTTGCCGCGAAGTCGTGGTTCCGTGTTTTCGGTGCCCCGAACACCAGACCGCCACGAGATGTTACCCGAGGTCACGCACCCACACCGGGATATCAACCAGCACCGAGAAAGGAAATTGCCGATATACCGACGGGTATGTATGATCCACGGGGACACCTGCACCTCCGGCGCCTGTTCACAGCGGACACACAGCCAACCAGTTGGAGAATTCCCATGGCTCAAAAGGTCCTCGTCGAGATGCTGGACGACCTCGACGGCAGCCCCGCCACACACACGATTCCGTTCGGTCTCGACGGCATCAGCTACGAGATCGATCTGTCCGACGACAATGCCGCTGCCCTGCGCGATGAGCTAGCCCGCTTCATCGCCGCGGGACGTAAGATCGGCGGCCGCAAAGTGCGCGTCGCGACCGGTCAGTCGACAGCTAGCACGACGGACCGCGAGCGCTCGCGAGCGATCCGCGCCTGGGCCAGCGAGAACGGCTACGAAGTCTCCGAGCGAGGCCGTCTTTCCGCCGAGATTGTCACCGCATACGACGAGGCGCGGCGGCAGGCCGCCGAACCAGTACCGGCCCCGGCCCGCAAGCGTGCGGCACGTAAGAGCGTCGCCGCCACGAAGAAGTAACGCCTGTGACAGCCGATCACTGGCGAGAGACCGCAGTGATTGCTCCGTCGACAGTGAGGGCACATCACGCTCGCCGTCGACGGACCACTCTTATCCCGACATACGCCTGATATCGAGGACCAGGTACGCCGCTGAAGCGTGGCCTTCGACGGCAGCTCGACCACGCTCTCGCTATGCCTCTTGTCCATGTGGAGGTGCTTGGTCATCGCCAGTGGGCATCCAGCAGTAGGCGGTCGTACTCCGAACGGGACCAATCGACGTGGTCATCACGGCGGGTCCGGGTACACCGAGTCAACCCATGTGTTGGATTCGAGAATATCGCCAGCCCAATTTCCGCAGACGGTACATGTTGGAGTAGACGTCTCGTTCATGCTCGCACATCGAGGGCAAGACCAATAGTCGGCTGCCATAAAGGCCCAACTGTCGGCCGTCGCGCCGGCAGCGTGACGGACAGTGATATCGGCGTCGACAAGAGCCTTGGAACGCAAGGGATCATTGTCTGCGAGTGCTTCGGCTCCAGCACAGCGGAGCGGAGAGTCGGATGAGGCGAAGTATGCAGCAGCCTGAGCGGCAGTGTCGCTGCTGAGGCTGATAGCGAGACTCGCCAGCCGTCGTCGCCGCAGCGGCGCAACCTTGGGAATCAACGAGGCCACCGCCGAGAACCAAGCGGGGTCGACATGCCCCCAGAGGATCTCCACGGCGGTCTCAGCGATCCACTCCGGGTCGCTGGTCAGCAGCACGACGACGCCTAACCGAGCTTCCTGGTCCAGAAGCTCGACGTTGAGGGTCCTGTCCTCTCGCGGAAGGCTGACCGTGGCCAGAGAGAACTCGTCCTCCACTGAATTCGCCAGGCAGTGCCGAGCCTCAGCGGCGAGCGTCTCTATGTCTAACCCGGCGGCCAGCGCCGCTGTCGTTAACCAGGTTTTGACCAGCTCAGGCGAACATAAAGTCACGACGTCATGCAGGTCCGTCGCCGCGGGAAAGCGCAAGGCGTGGAAAAGTCCGTTGACTGTCGGCAACCGCCACCGCTGCCACTCACCCAGCTCCGCAGCCGCCGGCGACAGCTCGCCAATAAACTCAAGTAAGATCTGGAAATCACCAACGAGCTCCCTGTAGCCGTCGCGGACTGTCGTGAGGACTTGTCCGAACGAATCGTTCAGACCAGCTTCATATCCCTGACGAAGCAGGTTCGTAACGGTCTCTGATGCGTCTCGAGCCGACATGCGAGGTATAAGGCGCCTGATCAGCTCCACCGCAGGCTCCGGAAGGTCATCGACGTGGTTGCTGGCCAGCACGACTGCTGGAGCCATACGCGAGGGCAACGTGACACCGGCGCGATATCTACGGATTCCGCGACGGACCGACGACCTTTGTTCGCTTCGCGGCGGCAAGGGAAGCGACAGCATCGCCATGACGTCATCAACGTCGGAAGGGTTGAGCCGTCGATACTCGGCACTGGCGGATGCCATTGCCGCAATTGCCAGCAGGGACACCCGCTCGTCCTGCGGCAGCTCCAACGACTGCAGCACCTCTACTCGGCTGGCGTGCAGCGCGCCAGATACAGGTAATTCCGCGATCTGCTGCAGCACAGGCGCGGTGGACCGGCCTGCTTTTCCCGCACTCTGGCTCGCGGCAGCCCGGGCGGCCTCACACAGCTGGCCAAGCAGATGAGCGATCTGTTCTTCGGCGAAGTCCGCACCATCACGCAGTGCTTGAAACGCGAGCTGTGGATGGTCGCGCAGCAGCGGACTGACCCGCACGTCTGTTTGAGATGCTAGGAGGAGGGCGACGTGTTGAGTTTCATCGCCGCTGGCGACCTCTACCCACGCGTTCAGATCTTGCGCGTCGAGATGGCGACACCATTGAGCGGCGCCGATTTCCGCGAAGACCCGGCTGCGAGCGGTGACCCGGCCGTCCAGGCCAGTCACAAAGACGCCGTTACGGACATCCCAGAACCATACGGCGGCCCGCGCCAGTTCAACGGCCTCCGCGATCGGGAGACCCCAGTGCTGGCGTAGCGCGTCGGCCACGGCGTCGAGAACCTTACTGCTGGCTGCGATCGGCTGGCGCGACAAGAGCCAACCGATCGCACCGAAAGCCGTTAGTAGTTGCCCTTCCGTGGGGCGCACCCTGTATCCGGCGGGCAGGCTGTCTTTTGCGTGTTCCCAGCGGGTGATGGTCTGTTCGATTGCGGAGTTGAGCACGCCTGCGGTCGTCGTCCGCAGCGGGGCGCTGCGGTCGTCAGCGATGGTGAGGGCCACCAAGATCGACAGCAGGGGCACCGCGCCGATGTCACGGTGGCTGGAACGGACCGCATTCAGGCGCGCGATTCGGTCGGCTATCCAGCCAGGCCGGTTCTCTGCGACACGCGCTTTCGCGACGTGCTCGAACAACTTGGCTAGGACGCTATCCAGATCGCGGGGAGCAGCTAGCTCGGCCGGGTGCAGGCCTAGGCGGTGTGCGGCGGGAGTTGATCCGGGACGGGTGGTCACGACGACCCCGGTCTGTGCCGGCAGCTGAGAAATTACCCGTTTGAGTCCTTGTGCGATGACCGGGGCCTGTTCTAAGCATTCGTCCAGGCCATCGAGCAGCAGCACGGCATGTCCTCGTGCCAGGACAGTTTGGAAGCCGGCCGACAGGTCTGGCTTGCCTGCCGCTGCCAGCTCGCACAGCAGGTCCACAGAAACGTCCGATGCGTCGGAGCAGCGCCTGGCGAGGTCTTTAAGCCGGACCAGAACGGGCAGTGGCGCATCGAAGTCACCAGCCCAGAGCGCGGCGAGCTGGACGACTGCGGCCGATTTGCCGGAACCCGGAAGACCTTCGATGAGCAGTCGTGTGACTCGACGGGCCACACGTTTCAGGGAGCTGGTGTCGCGGGGGTCCTCCGGGTCGGCGGTATGTCTGACGACTTGAATGCCCTCGACCAGCTCCGGGATGACGAGCGGCTCTAGATCATCTGCCAGGAGATTCAGGTCCACTTCGCCCAGGCGTGCCGCCAGAGCGGCACGATAGTGGGTAACCGCCATCCACTCGGCATGAGAGGAGCCTGCCACCCCAGGAAGGAATGGTACATTCAGTGCGGCCAGATACTCTCGCCAGGAATTCAGGTCACCTGAGTAAGCGGCACCAGCCTGGGTGTGAAGCAGTGCCTCCAGGTGGGAAACTGTCTGGGGCCCATGTCCAGGGGGCACCACAGTACCTTCGAGCATCGCGCACAGCAGGTTGCGCGACCGCCCGTCGACGACGAGTACTGCCGCAGCCTCGATCACCTTGTCCCGGGTCACCGTATCGACGCTAACGAGCTCGTCGGTGAGCGTCTTCAACGCCCTTTTCTGATCCGCAGGAAACACCGACTCAGCGGAGTCACGGCGCCGGCTGAGGGCTGCGTCGAGGTAACGGATGTCCCCCTTCGGCTCAGCGGTCGCCAGAACCAAGCGGTCACCAGCGTCAGCTGGTGTGGAGGCCCAGTCCTTGACTGTCTCCCTGAACGCCTTCGTGGCGCCGCAGGTGCGTTTGGCCGAGATGAACAGCCGACGATCAGTGTCGAGGACGCAGAGGATATCGTCAGTCTTGTGTTCAGTCTCGAACTGCAAAAACCGGGGAACACCACCCAGGACCTGCGTTCCGCAGAGGCCGTGCACGGCTAGGAACACGGCCACGCCACGCCGGTGCACGCTGCCAGCCTCGTTTGCGACTCCTGCGCGGTCCGCACTCTTCTTCGGCACGATCAGGACCCTAGCTGACGCTCTTCCAGCCCTTAGTCAAGGCCGTGAACCATGCGCGCGGCGTTATGCACGACGGCGGCCTCGCGTAGCAACGTCTCCTGAAAATGTGCGGCCTCCTCGCTCGCGTTGGTCAAGATCATGGCGGAAGTGCCGATGAGGTGAGCGCTGCCAAGACACGCTGTGTCGAGCGCGAGGCCGAGCATCTCCGTGCTCAGCTCGTTGCCGCGCCAGACACCGTCACGGACACGTACTGCATGCAGGTGTCCGATCGCCGTGCTGTGCGTCGTCTGACTCAGCAGGGAGTATGCGACCTCTAGCCACCCCGGTTCAGGGAAGGGTGCACCCATGTCCCGGAGCATGCTCGAGATCGTCGGCAGCGGCGTTCGGTTTTTCGCAATCTCGTTCGGTGTTACGATCTGCACCCTACTCGGCAGCGCGAAGATCCTCTCCGCATCAGCTTTGCGGATTCCGCTCCCCGTCAGGAGGTTGATGGTCTTCTTCTGACGGGCACGGAACTCGTCGAAGTACTGCTTGGCGCGCTCCTCAAAGGCCTTCTCCGTGACGGAGAACCGCCACCTCAACCGAGCTGCCTCCTCCAGAAGCATCCGCGCTGCGAACACCGCAATAACCCCAGAACCCGGCTGATCGTAGGTCTCCATCACTGCCTGCAGATTGGAGTGACCACCGCCGAAACCGAGCAAAGCGTGTAGGGGAGGCGGACCGAAGTCCCACGGCTTGATCAGCAAGGTCCGCGCCGTCTGGAAATACTTCTCCGCCGCCTCGACCACGCCGTCGGCCGAATTGACGTCCGGCAGGAGGTCATCGGCGGAGAGGACTGCTTGCGGCCGCACTATCACAGGTCGGCGCCCCCGCTGATTGGAGCCGACCTTCTGCTGGACCGGCCGGCGCGCAGCTCCAAGGCCGTGGATCGGCGCCGCGGCCTCCGCTACGGCGGCGGCCAGCTCGACCGCGCGCGACAGAAACCGATCCCGGTCAACATCTACCGGCCACGCCTCGGTAACGGTGCAGGTCGCGCCCAACAGCGTGGTGGTGGTACCGACCGCTGCAACGTGCATGAACAGGGCTTCATGATCGGCGCGCAAGTCATGCCCGGGTACTCCGTCCTCGGTCAGGCTGCTCTGCAGCCCGAGATAGTTTCCGTGCCCGGCGTGCGCGAGAACCATCATCGCCCCGCGGAGGCCGGCCATATCCAAGAGAGGCCCCACCTGCGCCAGCAGTCCGTCCTTCTCTCCGGCGGACGGCGTAGCAGCGACTGCGTCGGCGCGAGCGAAGAAGTCGTTGAGCAGCTCGTCCTCGCCCGGCATCGTCGGCGCGTCGAGCCAGGACATGGACTGCCCAGTGAGGTCGGCGACGTCGGGCAGCGGCATCAGCCAGCGAGGCAGGATCGGGCAAGTACAGTCTGTCTCCTCAAGCACAATGCACACTCGGTTACGTTCCGTTAACAGGTCGCCCAACAGGGCGCGACGGCGTTCAGGCCGCTCGGCGATCCATATCCAGCGCAGTCCGTCGATGAATAGGCTACGTGCAAGAGACCCCAGCACGGTGCCGCCGAAGCTCGCTCCAATCAGGGAGTCGGCGCAGTCGTAGCGTTGGCGAGCGAACATGAACGCCAGGCCGGTAAGGAAGCGGTCACCGGGCACGTTGAGGTGGAAGTCGATGGGGAACTCGTCGAGGTGCATGCGCAGCGCACGTGTCGCGACCCGCAGTTTGCCGATCGCGGGCGAGACTGCGCGCCCGTCCGGGCGAGTCTCATCACCGTCACTCACCGTGTTCCTCCGTATCGCTCCCACTTGGCCACGCCACCCAACGGAGCGACCAAAGGCCAGTGAACCAGGAGTCCGACCTTGATCGCCCGCGATTTTCGCAGGTCCTCGCCAGCGCGCTGGCCGATGCAGGCCTCGCGCCAGCAACCGGTCGAACAGTGGGCGCTCACACGTGGGTGCGAGCTAAGCCCGCGTGTGGCGGCGCGGCTGGCTGCGACCCTCCGTAGTCTTTGGTCCGCCGAGGCAACTCGGCTACGAACACGAAGGGACCCGTCCAGTGCCTGAATCCCACTTGCACCGAGGCGTCGCTGTGAACCGGGATGTCTCGGTGCAGCGTTTGAAGGCGCTGTTCAGGGGCTCCCGCCCGTGGTGGTTGCTGGCTAGCATCGCCGTAGCGGTCCTGGCCATGATCGGTCTCCGCGTCTGGCTCGGTACTAACGACTGGGCTGGGCTCGGCCAGTGGGTCGGCGGGCTCGGCGCGTTCTACGCCGCATGGGCAGCACTGCGGATCGCCCGCGATGAAGCCGGCCGCGAGAACCGGCGCGAGGACGAGCGGCTGCGGGTGCACGCGTACTTCGTCAGCGGCTCGTGGACCTACTCCGACGTGGTCCACGTCGGCACGAACAACGGCGAGCAGACGTTGGTGCACAAGCGCCCGACGATGAAGATCGAGAACGTGGGGACTGATCCGGTGACGGATGTCGCGGTCGTCGCGACCAACTGGCTTGCCGACGGTGAGCGGCTGGTGCTCCGAGCGAAGAACGGCCCCAAGCGGACACTCTTGCCCGGTCAGCCGTGGTTACCTGAGTACGACGTCGGAGACGGCGAGGACCTCCGCCAAGCTCTGCAGTTGCTGTTCAAGGCGCAGGCGAGCGAACTTGAGATCACGTTCACCGACCTGGGGGGTACGCGTTGGCGTCGGGTCGGCGAGCGGGCGCCGGTCCCCGACCTTTCCGGCGACCACGTCGAACCGGGGCACTGAGCGTGGGCGCCGAGAAGGGTGCAGCACTCGTTGGTCCGGCCGCGCGCCGCCGCGCTGGCAGAGAATAAGCGGCGACGGCAGGCGCCGCGCGCCGGCAGTTGGGAATGTGCGCAGCGATCCACGTAGGCATACGGAGCGGCAAGGTCTCGCAGTGGTGACGCGACTGCTCCCGGTATTGGGATGGTCGAGAGGTCCGCCAGGCCGACGCGCCAGAATCACGCGTCGTCACGTCTCTCGTGCGGCGACGGGGCAGTTTCCTGGGTTGTGACCTGCGAGGACGGAATGCTTCGGTCAGTTCTCCGGCGTGTCCGCTGACGTCATCCGCTGTCCGGGCCAGCGCTGATGGTGTGATCGTTACATGGCATCACCCTCGAACGTATCGTTGGAGACCGAGTTCGCACCAGTCGGCAGCCACCAGGATTGGTGGCCGCAGGCGGCGATGCGAGCCATCATCCCGTACCCCACTCACTGGGTGAAGATCGCGGAGCTGACGCCGGGCCCGGCAGCTGACATGCGTCGCTGTGCCTTAGTCCCACTCGGCGATGTGTCCAACGAGTTGGCACGCGACCGATCACGCACCTTCGAGGTCGGGCAGGTGGAGATTTTCGACCAACGGGGCTTCCATGACGGGCAGCTCGACCCATTCGACGGCCGGGCCGAGTTCTTCTGCCAGGTCAGGTGGCTAGCGACAGTCGCCGAGCCGTCCGTCGAATGGGCGTTGCCGTTTCTCTGGTATTGGAGAGCCGTACGTCGAGGCGACAGCTGGGTCTACCTCGATAGCGCCGGCCGCGATGTAGAGTTGGCCCGGGTCCGGGCCGTGGCATCCGACGACTACTGCGTCGAGGTGCAGGCGATGGCCTTGCGCAACTATCTGAACCTTCGACAAATGGCGATGCTGCTCGCCGTTCAGATCGATAAGGATCATCCAGAAGGAACTTCCGTGACCACGGAAGAGCATAGCCTACGATGCGACTGGGCGTCGATGGAGTTTCAGACCTACGAATACGAAGGAAGACGAGGCGACAGTCCGCTTATCGCGGCAAGCTCGCTGCATGGCCAGTATGTCATTCTTCCTGCGGCGAACGGACCTGGGCCCGCATGGTGCAGCGACGAGAAGCCATTGGACTACCCGGCCTTCGTCTATGGAACTGACGGCGTCAGCGGAGGTCCCCTCACGGTGGAGCCGACGCCGGCCAACGTCGGTACCGACGGTAGCCCTGGTCCACATTTCTGGACTCGGGTGTACTTCCGAGCGCAAGTCCTCGACCGCTACCTCGCTGAGCCCGGCCGCGACACCGTCACGACGAACCGCATTGCATGCCTGCACGTGTGGGGGATGTCGATCGGACGAACGTCCGACGGGCTCATTGAAGTGGACCTATACGACTTATCGCGAATGCCGTCGCCGGAGTGGAACCACTGGAAGAGCCACAATGTCTCGCCGTCCGGCGGCGAGCCCGACTTGGGCAAACTCCAACGGGAGCGGCTTAACAGGATCGCTTCGAGCCCCGACACGGCACGAGAGGTGCGCAGTGCGGTTGAACTCGCCAACGAGGCGGCCCGACAACTGCAGGGTTGGCCACTATGGCGGCAGCTCACCGGGCCCGCAGCGACCGAGTGGCAAGCACTTCACGCACCGGTCGTCGACGACATGAACGCGTTGGGGCGTCCGCTGCTGACTCTGTCGAAGGTGTTAGTCGACAGCCTTGACAAAGTTCAGCTTCAGGGCGCCCTCTCCGCACCGATGGACAACCAGACCGGAAGCTTGAAGCTTCTGGAGCTCTATCTTGTCGAGCGCGGCGGCACGGCCGAGACTGTCCAACCACTGAGAGACCTTCAACGACTTCGCTCGAAAGGCGGCTTCGCCCACTACACAGGTGGGACCGCCGATCTGGAGATCGCTGCAATAGCGCCAGGGCTTCGCACACCAGCCGAAATCTTCGAGCACCTCTGCCACAAGATCATTCAGGCACTCGCCTCGATTGCTGAAACGCTCTCAGCGCCAAGAGGCGCGGGAGCTTAGAGCGAGACGCAGCTTAGGCTGACTGATGAGTGCTCTGCGGTTCGTTGGCGCTAACCTGCATGGGTGGCGAAACAGGTTGCATCGAGACAACACGCCTCACCGACAGGTGGGCACGCTGACGTACTTTGCGCCGACGCTTCACCGTTCCGGCCGAATCCGCGGCCGTTCGAGCGTACGACGGACGCCTGCCGCCAATGCGCCAGCCTGAGAACTGATCGGTTAGGTACGACGCAGTCCTACCACGAGTTGCCACTCCGTACACATGCCCTGACCGAACGCGGTACTCGCCACCGCCGTCGACCAGTTCCGACTCGACGTGCATCAGCGGCATTTGATGCTCGGCTCTGTCATCATGGTCTGGTTCGGACAGAAGTGGAGTGCGTCTGTTGGTTGCGGCTGGTGTGGGTGTGGCCGCGAGCGCTGGTGGGGCTCGCGCCGCAGGCGGGTTGGGCTTTCAAGCCGAGGTGTTCGCGTGGTGGGCTGCACGCTGTGTGGCTGGCCTGGACGCGGGGTTCAGTCGTGGTTGTGCGGGGCGGCCGCTGGCGGTTGGATGCGAGACCGGCCTGCCCGTGGACGATGTGGGCGTTGTTCTGGACGACGGTGGATTCATCCTCGTCCAGGCCAAGCGCGGGCTGCGGCTTGACCCTCGTACTAAAGATCTTCGTGCTGCCGTCGCGCAACTCGTGGACGCGTTTGTACATGGGTTGCGCACTCGGGTCGACGTGCGAGCCGTTGACGACGCGCGGGACCGATTAGTCCTTGCCACCGATTCCAGTTCGAGTCGGTCATACTCAGTACTGGCCGACGTCCTGGATCGATTCCGAAGCATGCCCGACGCGCTACCGGTCGCCGATGCGGCCCGCACCGTCGAAGACGTGGGGGCCTGGGAACGTTTCCGTCGTGTCGTCGTCGCCGTGTGGCCGACCGTGGTCGGTGCAGCCCCTGAAGAGCAGGTGCTGCGCAGGTTCCTGCGCGTTGTCGAGGTTCAGCGGTTGGATTTGGAGAATGGGTCAGGAGCGGATCGGATTCAGGCGGCGGCCTGGCTCGACCACGCCGGGGCGAACGAAGCGACGTTCGAGCTACTCACCGAGATAGGGTTGCGCGCAGCGCGTGAACGGGCGTGGTATCTGCGGCATGAACTGCAGGCACGCGCAGGTGTCCCGGTGGAGGTGGAGCGCGGGCGTCCGAATCACCCGCGTGGGCGGGTATCGATGCGGTGGCTGCGGGAGCGTCTTGACGCGGCAATCGAGGATCTGGGGCCGCGGTATAACTGCGAGCTGACCGTGGAGGTCCCGCCTGCTGCCGTGATCGCCGCGTTCGCCCGACGGCGCGAAGCGTTAGCGCCATTTCGTGACGAACTGGATGCTGCGCGCTCTGCGTTGTTGAAGGCGGCTGAAGTCGATGACCTGGAGCCGTTGCCCGAGTTGATCGCCGAGATGGAGCACCTCTCCGCCAATGTCGAGGAGTCTGGACGTGGCGGGACGCTGCCGGTAGAGCGCTGGGGCGAGCGGATCGCCGCAGTACTAGCACCGGTGCAGGAGATGACGAAGGGGTATCCGTCTCACCAGCGTGAGAGCAACCCGTTCGCCGGCCCGTTGGAGTCGTGCTGGCTGAGCCTGGAGCGGGCAAGTGCGTGGCTGGAAGGGCAGGTGCCGGCAGCTTGGAACGAGCGCGTCGTACTCCTTGAAGGCGAGCAGGGCCGGGGCAAGAGCCACCTCCTGGCCGACACCGCCCGAGCCGCCATCAACGACGGTCAACCGGTGCTTCTGCTTCTCGGGCAACACTTCCTCTCCCCCTCGGAGCCGAGGTCCCAAGCGGTCGGAAATCTACAATGGCCAGGCACCGTTGACGAACTCCTGACAGCATTGAACTCCTTGGCCGTTGGTGCCGGCCGTCGGGCGCTACTGATGATTGACGCGCTCAACGAAGGCGAAGGCCGGGTCATCTGGCCACGCTGGTTGGCGGGTTTCCTGCAGCAGGTCGACCAGTTCGAGCATATCGGCGTTGTGCTGAGCGTGCGGACGATCGCGCTCCCGGTGTGTGTGCCCGACAGCGTCACGAAGTCCGTGATGCGGGTCGAGCACACCGGATTCGCTAATGTGGAGTTCGACGCAGTCAGAGAGTTCTTCGCCCACTACGGGTTGATCGCACCCGCCACACCACTGCTGCTACCCGAATTCCGGGAGCCACTGTTCCTTGATCTGTTCTGCCGCACCGCCCAGCAGCGCCCCGGGATGATGCTGGAGTCCACACCCGGGTTGAGCGCGGTCCTCGACGGGTTCCTCGCGACACGAGACACAATCGTGTCTGAACGCTTGGACCTCGACCCCGACGACAAGGTGGTGACCACCGCCTCCCTCGCCCTCGCTCGGTCAATGGCCGAGCAAGGACGCCGGTGGCTGAGCACGACGGAGGCAAAACGAATCACCGAAGAGGTTTGTCCGACCACCAATGGCTATTCCCGGTCGCTGTACGCAGCCCTGTTGACGGAACGGGTGCTGATCAACAGCTTCGTCCACTCCCAGCATGGAACGGCCGACCACAACCCGATCCAGTTCTCCTACGAACGCCTCGCCGACCACCTGGTTGCCACAAACCTTATTGCCTCCGCACGCAGCACCAGTGGACATGATCGCGACAAGCTCGCGGACGCCATCGCGCAGCTCGACACCCGCGACACAACATTCGACGCGCTCGCCCTGCTCCTCCCCGAGCTCACCGGCTCCGAGCTGATCGATCTCGCCGACAACAGCGAGCCTGAGTTCCGAGAAACCATGGCGGGCCGGGTCGTGACGTCGCTGCCGCTGCGTGCCGGCAACGCGATCACGGACGCCGCCGCAGCGCTGCTCACCGACCGACTTCTCGGCCAGGACCGCAGAAACGCTCGGTCTGCAGCGCATGTGGCGGTCTCACTCGCCTGCCGTCCCGGGCACCGGATTGATCACGACTGGTTGCATGCCACCCTCGCCGCAATGCCGATGTGGCAGCGCGACATTACCTGGACCGCCGCGACCGCGGAACTGTCGCGGCGACCGACCCCATACCGGCGCATACTCACGTGGATCGAGACCGAGGACGCCGCAACAATCGCCGCTCTCACCGACAAGGCTGCCCTCGCCGCGGCGGTGACGTTGATGTGGGCATTCACCAATTCCGACCGCGTCCTGCGGGACACCGCCACGCGCCGGCTGGTCAAACTCGCCGAGGTGCACCCGAACGTTCTCGTGCCGCTCCTGCAACGCGCGATCGAGATTGATGACCTATACGTGCTAGAACGCGTGTGCGCCGCAACATACGGTGTAGCACTACGGACACTGCCCGATGGCGAGCTGAGCCTGGTTGCCGACGCCGTCCTCAACACCGTCTTCCGAGATACCGCACCACCGGCCCACATCCTGATTCGCGACTACGCCCACAACACGATTCGCCTAGCGCACGCGCGCGGACTCGTCACCGACAAGGACTACGCGCGGACGACCGGCCCATGGCCAAGCCGATGGCCGGAAGAAGACATCCCGGCCCAAGACGAACTGGAACGACGCTTTCCCCTATTCGCAGAAGGTGAACCCTCCCGAGATGGATCGTTGTGGGCTAGCATCCACCTCAGCGCCGGAGAACACGGCGACTTCGGTATCTACATCATCGGCACCAACAACCCGCTCAGCTTCCCCTTCGCGTCCAACTCCGAAAACGTCAGCACCGAGGACGAGCCCGAACCGTCCCTAGGCCTGCTGGAACACCTGCCCGAGGACAACCCACTACGGGAGGCTGTTGACGACCTGATCGCCGCAGCCGCCTCCACCGCTGCCGAGCAGCCGGCCCGCCAGCGCACAACACCAGTTGACGCAGCTCTGGTGACCAGGTACGTGGTCTGCGGTGTCGCCGAACGGGGTTGGACACCCGAAAGGTTCCGGGATATCGACCGCGAACTCGAGGGAAACCACCGGGCAGGCCGCAGTCCGCACAAGCGAGAACGAATCGGCAAGAAGTACCAATGGCAAGCATGGCACGAAGCCCTTGCCCTGCTCGCCGACACCCACCAACCGAACGACGACAGCTTCTACGGGCGAGTCACCCCCACCCGTAGCGCCGCCGCCCGCGACATCGACCCAACACACCAACTCACCGGCAATCCGGAGGACTCAAAGCCTGACCAGTACAGCCCCGCCAACACCTGGTGGATGCCCTATTCGCGCCCTCACCCACCAGACTTGACCGCCTTCGATGCGCAGTGCGCCTGGGTCAGCGATCGCACACAGCTGATCGACACCACCGGCCTCATCGTCGTTCCCGGCGCGATTGCTGCCGCTTCCCCGGCAGGCGCTGCATACGGCCTCGACGACCAAGACAGCTGGATCCTGTTACGCGGCAGCGCATCCTGGTACTGGAACGCCTACGGACCGGCCCCCGGCCTAACCTCCGAAGGAGTGTGGGCTGACCACGGGCTTGTCCACCACACAGTCTTCATCCGGCAAGCCGACATTCCCACGATCCTCGCGGCGCCGTTGAACGACTACCGCCCACACGACTACCAGCACGACTTCATCGACGGGGCTTTCCTCGGCGAATTTCCTCACCACCCTAACTTCCTCGACATCCTCGCCGAACGCGAAACCGCGGACGGATGGACCACCGAAACCAGCATCCCCGCCTCTGTCCTGCATGCCAGTGACCGCTACGTCTGGGAGGGCTCGAACTACGACTGCTCCCTCACTGGCACCGTATCCGTCACGCTGCCCAGCGCTCACTTTCTTCACCTACTCTCCTCCGACTCCCACATCCTCGACGGTGCCGTCCGCCAATCCGACGGCACCGTCATCGCGTTCGCACCTGACACCTACGAACCCGGCGACTCCACCCTGCTCATCCGCGGCGACCTGCTCCACGCCGGACTCGCTGACGCCGACCTCGCCCTAGGGCGCCTCGTTTATCAGGAACGTCGTTCCGCGAAGGCGCACGAACACGATCCGTGGCCCGGCATGATCACCCGGACCACCCTGCACATCCACGTACCCACAGCCGAAGGGTGGACCACTCTCGACCCGAGGCACCGAGACGTCGAACACCCAGCGCGCCCACCGCGCCGCTGAAACACAAGACTGCCATCGCTTCTCACTCACTCCCCGGCCACTTATCATCTGAACTCCGCGTCTCCGACGTGGGCGCACGACGGACCGGCTCGACGCATGGTGATCCGGGCACGGAACGACCGCGCCACCGGGCCGTCCGGCAGCGGCGCCGTCCACCGGTACGACGGCGCCCGAGCCACCGAAGCTGCCACCAGCGTGCGACCGAAGCGCAGGCGCCGGTACTCTCCACGACGACGTGGACGTAATCGAGGGTGGCCGTCCGGCACCTCCCGCACGGGCTCGCCGTCACCGAGCCGACCTCAGTGCCGTCGAGCCGAAGTTCGATTCGACCGGCCAGCGTTGCCGTGGCCGGCGGATGGACGACCATGACGAGCCCGTTGGTCGGCGCCGCGTCGGGCCGGTGCTGGACGGTGACGTCGAGGAGCGCCCACTCGGCGAGGCGCCGAGCATACGGCTCGCACGCCTCCTGACCACGGCAGACCTCGCACAGCCAGCCATGCAGCCGGTAACGCTGGCTGAACGGGGCGAGCTTGTCGTAGAGATCGAGGTTCAGCCAGTGCCCACGCAAACACGTCTTCACGTCCTTGACCGCCGGCCGGATCGGAACCAGCGCACCAAACTCCCCGCGCGCACCCGAGCGGACGGCTGAGCCGATCATCTAGCACCTCGTGACGGTCGTGACCCGCTCGACGTGTAGATCATCCGGCGGCCTCACGCAGCCCGCGGCCAGCGGGTTCCTCGCCAGACGTGACGGCACCGCCGGGGCCTGGAAGCTGCAGGGCGACGGTGCGCGGGCGGGTCGCGGCGCCCCGCCCGCGCCGGGTCGCGACGATGTCGCGGTACTCCAAGTGACCGAAACCGTCATCGGTCACGCCGCGCCACCGGCGGTTCGACACACTCAGCTCCAGATCCGCGCCCGGCCACGGGCCCGCGGCCAGCAGAACCGCACCTCGGTTGCGGACGCGTCCGGCCAGCCGACGCGCCAGCGGCGCCTGCATGCCGCGGGCAACGGAGGGGCCGAGCACGACCAGGTCGAACCCGTCAATCAGCGCTGACAGCACGGCAGCGACCTCAGTCCCAGGATCGGGAATGAGCGCGAGCCGCTCCAGCTCGACGCCCAGCTCGGCGGCGGCCACCACCCCGACCTCGGGCATGCCGACGATCGCTGCCCACGAGCCTTCCCGGGTCGCCTCGGCGAGCAACGCCAGCACCAGCGCGGTCGAGCCCGAGACCGACACTGCCGTGCCGCGCCGCAGACCGTCGGGCACCAACTTGGCCAGCGCCGGAGTCACCGACAGCGACCCCACGGCCGCTGACGGGTCCAGACTCGGCTCGCCGAGCTGCGCGGCCGTGCGGACGCCGGGTAACGCCGCGAGCCCGGCAATCGCTTCCGGTACCGCCACCACGCACCTCCAGCACCACGAACACGCACCGAAGACGCCCACGAGGGAAGCCGCGAGCGAACCCGAACCCTTCGAACACTTGTTCGGATCCTCCGAAACAGCGCAGGCGCTGTCAAGTCAAGAGCGAGCGAAGTTGCATCCACCACAACAGACGATCCTGCAAAGTGTCTGCAGGTCAACCAGTTGTACTGGGGGCTCGCGATCGGTGGTCGATCGCATGGGTGCCGCGTCGGCCGCTTAGAAACCGTCGGCCGCTTAGAAACCCTTGGGTGTCGCGTGTCTCCGGAGATGGCGTCTTCGGGAACGACGGTCGATCGGCATCGACGTCACATTGTTGTGTCTAATGCAACGCCATGGCGTCTGACGGTGGGCTCGACGGCTCCGTGCGGCCACTGCACCAGCTGGTCGCTGACGGCGTCCCGGTTACCCACCAACGGCTGGACGCACTGCTGCCGTCGGTCACCCGTCTGCGCGATCTGCGGGTCCGCTGCACCGCTCTGCCCACGGGTAAGGGGACTATCTGCACCGCGTCGATCCTGGGCTGCAGACACTGCTCGCCGGACCGCCTGCGTCGGGCGGCCGGCGGCGTTCACGGCGCGGCCGAGGTCGAATAGGTAGACGCGTTCGGCTCCGTCGAGTTGAAGGGCGGCGGCGTCCAAGACGCTGTTGGACACGCCGAAGACCCGGGTAATCACCTTGCCGCCACCGGGCTTCAACCCCACGAAGCTACTTGCGGGTATGCGTGCGGATGCTCCACGGAGGGCGCAGAATGTAGCTTCGCATGCGCGGAGCATCACTAAGAGTACATCGGGCAGGTTTGTCTGCCCGCGTGCCGGAAGGGCTGACGAAGGGTGATCCGCCGGTCGCTCTTCGCTTGGCGGAGCGAGATATGGGAATACGCCTTATCCATGATCATTGCCTCCGGCTACCAGTAGTTTCGATAATTCACTCCACCGACGAAGCGACGATGCCTCGGAATCACCAGGTAGCCGCGGGCGGAACGTTACCGGACACGATGGCCACATCGGCAAGGCATTGCACCCGCGAGCGCGGGAACCCTAATCGACCTGATCCCCCATCCACTCCAAACAACGCCAACTCTCACCACTCGACGAAATGGACTCCATAACGACGTATTCTGCGTTCGGAATGAATCGAGCACCGACCGTCTTCACGTCGAGGTTATCTGCCATATTAATCGAAGCCAGTCGGATCGCAGCCCCATGACTAACCAACACTGCCACGCCTCCGCTAGCGTGCACTGCATGAATGGCGCGAACATCAATTAAGAATCTTTTTAAGACCTCACGCGCCGACTCCCCACCCGGTATTCGCCGATCCAGATCCCTTTCAAGCCAATATGCGAAGATTTTCAAAAATTTCTGGAGGGATTCCGCATCACTGGTCCCCTCCCAGTCGCCGAGCTGGACCTCATGTACACCACCCAAGACCACCACCTTTAGACCATGCCTGCCCGCAATCGGAGCTGCAGTTTGCTGCGCACGCACCGCCCGGCTCGCGTACACGCCAACGATCGGCTCACCCGATAGCGCATCAGCAAGCTTCTCCGCCTGCAGATACCCCTCCTCTATAAGAGGGAGCCCCGGGGGGAGCGAGTCCAAAACGCCAGTAAGGTTCGCTGACGTCTTGCCGTGCCTTATCATTAAAAGTCGCAGTGAGCACACTAGTCTCTCGCCACACAGTCCCGAGTAAGCCGACAACGGCAAACGCAATGCATCTTACGCATGAAGGTCACTTTATTCTTACACATTAAGCGAGAGATCGCCCTGCGTCAGCCGATCCAAGATGATTTCTACAATTTTCTCACCGTTCGCATCAACTCCTACCGATTGATTCAGAACCTGAAGCCTTGAGGACCTGAAATGCACTTCAGTGGCGCCACGCCCTTGCCCTGTCGAGGTATCTACTTCGACAGAAGCCGGCGCCATAGTAACAAGTCCTGGACAAACGGCCTCCACGACTGTTACCGGGTCATAGATTGGCACCGCATCGCGGCCGTCAAGATCACGAAAATGGTTGAGATATTGCCCTCCCAAAGCATCCGCGACGCAGGCGCCCACCCGACCAGATTGTCGAAGAACTCTCAACTCATCCACCCCTAGGGACACACGAGCCGCAACATCAAGACCGATCATGAAAGTCGGAACCTGACGACTGAGACCAGTGTCCGTCAACACACGGTACGCCGCTTCGGGGTCAAACCAACAGTTGAACTCTGCCGCGGGAGTAATATTCCCTGGACCTATTGATCCCCCCATAATTATGACCCGCCTCAGCAAACTCGCCACCTCGGGATAGCGCGCGTAGAACAACGCGATATTAGTAAGAGGCCCAGTCGCAACGAGTGTGACAGGCTCCGTCGAACCAGTAACAGTTTCGGCCAGAAAGTCCACAGCATGACGCGGATCGGGAGCTACGCCCGAACGGGGTAAGCGTACCCCGCCCAGCCCATTATCACCGTGAACACCCTCGGCCCCGCCACGGACCGATCTGATCAGCGGACGAGATGAGCCCATCGCAACTGGGATGTCGGACCGGCCGGCCAGCGCCAAGATAGCCAAAGCGTTGGCAGTCGTCTTATCGACACCAACATTGCCGCTGACAGTCGTTACACCGAGCAACCGGATCTCATGACTGGCGCAAGCGAAGAGCAGCGCGATCATGTCGTCGACGCCGGGGTCACAGTCGATGAGTAGAGGAGAAGCCACGGGCTTAATCTTCGCAGAGGTGCGCCTCTGGCGCTAGCAGGCGATCTTGAGACGATCGGGACACGGAAGCCGGAAGTAAACTCAGCACGACGACCTGTCATCGCAAGCCAGCCGAGTACGCCAATAACAGGCTGCTACAGCGGCTACAACCCGGAGGCCCAAGCACCACTCGAGCAGCTTAAAGATCATACGATTCGGGGTCCTCAACTTTGTGATCGGCGTAAGATCATCATTTGCGTCATGCGATGCCGATACGCGGATCAAGACGGAGAGCTATCCAAAATCCACGATCAATCAATCCGCCATTCGGGTACCAGGCTGACACTACCGCTTGCTCCTCGCTAGTTTACACTACGCTTGCTATGATGATCCGATGGGAATTCTCGCGGGCGGTGTCGAAAGCAGAGAGTTCGCCGAGCAATGGCTTGTGCGATTGAAACGATGGGACGCAGTCCGACAGACGTTGTTATTCCCGCGTCTGAGGGATATTATATCCGACCATCAACCTTCCAGCGTGTTCGAAATCGGATGCGGCGAGGGATCCGCGACAGCGATGTTGATATCGGCAGTTTCCGACCGTTGCAGCATCACAGCAACCGACGTAAATCAGACCCTGCTAACTGAATGCAAGAAAAAACTTGAATCCAGGGTAACTATCACCTCCCTAGATCTCCGAAACCCTCCAAGCATTAGTCGGCAGTTTGATGTCATTCTGTGCTGTAGCGTGCTCATGCTTGTCGACGAGGCAACGGTGCGACGTGCCGCAGCCTGGATGCGGGCACACCTAAAGGATGCAGGTATCGCACTGGTATCGATTGTCCATCCGTCTTGGACGCTTGCAGCGAACACAGCTTTTACCCAGGAGGAACACTCAAAGAACATTACATTTCCAGTGGGCTGGGATGGAGTTTCACTTAGTGTATACTATCGGAATACAGCATGGTATCGCAAGATACTGTCGGAGCCTCAGCTATACGTCAAGGCCGAGGAGACTATTGCGCTCCCGATCGGCGCAGAACGCTTCGGCACCAGATTTTCCGGGTTCGACACGAAGCCAGTGTTTTGGATACTAATGCTTACGCCCAGTTGCACCTGAGGCGCGCCCAACAAAAAAAGGCGGCCTTCCGTTTAAGGCTGCTGCCGCCGATGATTTTGCTCAATTGAAACCGCAGACTTCCGACCCTGCAGGGGAATAAAGGATCATGTCCACCGCCGTTCGCTCGTTTTTTTTCGCCGTTGCTGCAGCTGCAGCCCTCGGCGTTTCACGATTGTTGCAAAGTCCAACCTTGAAGGACGGGCCCCTCGTTGTTATATCTGCCATACTGGGAGTACTTCTGGCAGCCGTCGTAGAGCGGGTGGTTCTTCGCCTCCCATTGCGCTTCAAAACGCTTCGACGCCTCGTTGATCGACGCGCAGCGTTTGAGGGCACTTGGTTGATTGATGTACAAGACCAGCCTGAAAGACCAGTTGCTATAGCCGTCATTGAGTACAACCCAATCAACGATGATTACAACTATCACGGGGTAGCTTTCGATCCAAGCTACCAAGTTCGCGCTACCTGGCAGAGCTCTAAGACGCTAATAGACCTGGATCATAATCAGCTCGCACACATCGGCGAAGGAACTCTCGTCGGCGACCCCGCAGAAACCGTAAGAAACTTTGGCCTTCTAAGTTTTGATCGCAACCATAAGGGGAAATATACTCGAGGGTACGCGTTTTTTGTTGATTTCGGAAGTATTCCCATTAAGCGCTTCTACACCATGGAGCGAATACTGGACAACCCAACCCTGTCGTCACATGACGATGTCCGCCAGTATCTTATCACTCGCGCAAACTCTAATAATTGATGAGAGTTTAGGTTAGAATAGAACGACAGGACCTCCGCTCTTTTAGGGCGCATGTAGGCCGGAAGGTTGGCTTGTCAGGCTCGCATCTGGAGGCCAAAGGTGCTGATGAATCGATCGAATCTCTGTCAAACTTAACAACCGCATCGGGTGAAAATACTCACAGAACCTACCTGTGAGCGGTTCACGAATCATGTCACCAAATTCTCGGTGCTGGTGCCGACTCGCCCACCCCTTTCCAATAAGCTATTGCAACAGCGAGGTCGGCCTGGTCTGATCCGGACGACGCTGAGCCTGTGTCAGCAGCACAAGAAGGAGGCTTGCGTACCTGTCGATCGCCAGCCAGGAGACCGGCCTGAACAGCGCCGCCATCGGGGTCGACGGCACACTGCGCCGGTACCCAGTGCCCCGCGTCGTCCGGGCACATGTTGCCTCAGTGGTGCAGGTCGCTGTGCGATGACGACAGCGGCGGCCCCGCGACGTTCGCCTCGGATTGCGACGAGGTTCAACAGCCACGAGGCCGAGGCGCACCCGCGTGACCCTGACGAATATCGCAGAGGCGAATACGTGCACTGCACCGGCAGCCGGGCAACCTCACCCCACCGTGACGCTGCCGCAGCGTACGGCGCTCGGCTCCGCACCCCCTGTCACCGATCAGGATGTTGACCAGCGCAAACACAGCACAGTTGGGCAGCTAGTCGAGTTACCGTCGAGCCAGGCGATGATCCCTCGACCTCGGGAGGCCGGCCATGACTGTGCGTGCGTCCTCTCGCGTGCCCGACTGGATCACGCCGATGCTGGCCAAGCCCGACGGCGACCGGCTGCGCACCGGCCCGGAGTGGGCGTATGAATACAAGCTGGACGGCTACCGGGCCTGCATGCAGATCGCCCCTGACGGCACCACGGTGCTTACCAGCCGCAACGGGATCGACTTCACCCACGAGTTCGCCGGCCTTGCCGGCATCTTCGCACCCGCCCTCGACGGCCGGCCCGCGGTGATTGACGGCGAGATCGTGGTCTACAACAAGGCCGGGCAGATCGACTTCGGCCTGCTGCAGGAGCGCCGCGGCCGGTACCAGACCCATCGCAGCTCCCCGCGCCGCGACGAACCGTTCGACGATGTGCCGGTCCGGTTTCTCGCCTTCGACCTGCTCCAGCTCGGTACGAGGTCGCTGCTGCGCCAGCCGTACGAGGAGCGCCGTGGCCTACTGGCCGGTTTGGAGATGCCGGCCCCATACGGATCTCGGTCGTGCGGCAGTTCACCTTCACCGAGCTGGCCGCCGATCGCCGCACCCCGCAGGACCTGCTCGATCACGTGGCCGCCACCGGCCACGAAGGGCTCTTGTAGCCAGAGTTAGCCGTTGACCGCTTGACCGCCTAACTCGATGCAAGTGATCGGTTGGGGTATCAGCTGCTCCGAGGTTGACCCATCCAGCGTCTTGTGCTTGCGGAGTTCCGGTTGGAGTTCTTGAATGAAGTCGTGGAGGGGCTAACGGCCATAGCGCTGCTCGTCGGGCGATACGGTGCGCAGCAAGTGGTCGGCGCTTTGACCGGGCAGCAGGAACTCGGCACGCTGGCCAGCGAACTATTCGGAGCGCTAGCGACGAGCGAGAACCGACTCAGCAGCCAGCTCGCCGAGGTGGAGCGCCGGCTGGCTGACATAGAGCAACGCCTGGATGAAGTGCTGGAACAGCGGTACGAACACGGTATCACCGCCGGGTTGCGTAAGCTGCTAACAGTCGCGATGACCACCGACTCACGCCTGCGCGCTGACGAGTTGATCGGCGCGTGCGAACGGTTCGAGGACGCCGCCGCCGCTGCACGGACCCTGTTGCAGACAGCCGCCGCCGAGCGGTACGTCATGGTCTGCGCGCTCGGACTCGGGCGCCTCGATGCCGCACTGGCAGCCTGGGGGCAGCTCAACGCCGCGCTCACTATCGCCGCGATCGACTACGCCGACGCAGTCCGTGAATCGTACAAGATCGCCAAGCAGCGCCTGGTCGATCGCGGCGAGGATCGAGGCGCCAAGTACGCAGGGCAAGGTGACTTTCGGGGACGCCATTACGAGAAGCGCGCCAAAGCCGAGGAACAACGTGTGCGTGATGACGCCGCCCAAGCCATCGGGCTGGTAGGACGGCTGCTCGATGAGTCGGCCGCCTTGGGCATGGCGGTCGGCCATCCGCAACCTCCGAGGATCACCTGGAGGATCCAGCCTAGAAAAACGCTTCTCACGCACGTATCGGGAAGCGTCTTCCCCTCCTGGGTGCATTTGGGAGGACACGAGACGCGATGGCTTGTCGAGCCTGTCGGTCCGGGACCGGCCCGCTTCGGGGCACTCCTGGTGAGTTGGGAGCGGTTCAAGCCCCAAAAGGGCACGCTGACCAATGCTCGACACCTGACCCCGCTACCTGACCATGTCGGCTTCACCGTCAACGTCAAGCGGAAGATAACGGTGCAGGCCCACCCGCCGATCCCCCGCAGCATCCCAATCGTGCACCCCGGCGCGTACCGAGCCCAGCAGATCGCGGGCAAGGCGTCGGGCGATTCCCGCACGGGGCACGAGCTGATGGCCGGTGCTCACTCGTGCGAGGTGTCAGACATGGTCGCCGTTGCGACAGACGAACGCGGCAGGCTCGTTGACCCAAGCTCGATCAGAGTTGGCCCGGTCACATTCATGCGGTACACCGGCTGAGCTGTACGGCAGGTACACGGGCCATGTCGGCCACCAGACAGCCCGCCCGAGCTTCGTCGAATGGGCATTCGACCAATGACGTTCGGCTCGACCAAGCCGCACGGCGGCGCCGCTGGTTCCGCCAAGACGCCTCCGTGCTCGGTCGGCTATCGCGCGGTCGACCTCAGCTGCGCCGGGCCGGCGCGGCGCGCGGCAGGCGTTTGACCTGGTGCGCTTCGGCAAGCGCGTTGTGCAGCCGGGAATTGTCGATGGCCAGCCGCTGGATCGTGGCGACGGCAAGCTCGACGTGCTCGGCGAGTTCGCGAACCCGGCGGCGAAGGCGGGCGTTGTCCTCCTGCAGCCGGGTGTACGCGTCGAGCGCGCCGCTGTCCGCGGCCGTACGCGGCGTGCGGGCGAGTTCGGCGCACACGTCGGGGAAGTTGCGGCGGAAGGTCGTGTTGGCCAGCCCGAGGCGGGTGGCGAGCGCCAGCGCGCTCGGCGTCCGGCCGGTCTCGCCGCGGGCGGCGTCGATCGCAGCGCGGACCTGCGCCTCAGTGGGCAAAGGGACGCGGTGGGGCACGGTCAACTCTCCGGAGTGATCGGTAGCAGCGCGATGATTTTGCGTTGGCGGGCGGTGAGATCGGCTAGCAACAGGGGCGGCAGCGTGGGCCGGCGCGCGGCCTCGGCTGCCAGCCGGTCGGCTTCGGCCCGCAGTGCCTCGGCGTTCGCCGCCGTGACCGCGACGTTGCGGCATTCCAGCGGCTGGCAGTCTGCGGGCACCGGCCGCGCGACCCCGGCGCCGTCCGTGCGGGGCCGGCACAGGGCTTTGTCCGGGTTGAACACGCAGGTGACGTAGGTGCCCGGGTAGACGTGCGGATCGTGCCGCTTGAGCACCCGGCGCAGGCGCGGGAGGTCGGTGACGACGGCGCCGGCGAACCCAGCCCGGGCGGCGAAGGACTCCAGCCGGGTGGCGGCGTCGGCGGCCGCGGGGCCGGTCAGGTGGTGTTCGTGCTGGGTGGTCATGGCCAGCAGGTGCTCGCCACGGGCGAGCGCCTGTTCCGCTTCGACTTCGGCGCGGAAGCCCGATTCGCTAGTACCGGCGTAGCCCTCGAACATGCGGATGCTCAGGTGGCGGTACTGGAGGGCCCCGGCGATCGCACCGCCCGGCCGGCGGGCGATGTACCAAGCGAGGGTGCGGCGGAACTGGCGGGTGGTGAGCTGCCAGGCTGTCCCGTCGACGAACGGCACGGCGTCGTCGCGGCCGTGGTCGGCGCAGTAGCGCCGGATCCAGGCCAGCAGATCGCGCAGCAGGAGGTTGGTGTCATTGACGCGCGGCGGCCGTTGTGCGCGGTCGGTCCTGCCCGGGAGGGTAAGCAGCAGGTCGATCTCCGAGTGGTGCAGGTGCTCGAGAGTATCGACCGCGGCGGCGGCGAGCCGGCCAACCACCCAGGTCGCCGGCACACCGGCGGGTTCGTGCTCCCCCTTGAATGCGAGGCTGGTGATCGTCCACCGATAGGCCTCGCCGCGGGCGTCGCGATGGGTGCGCAGGCAGCCGCGCCGCATGTGCTTGATCTCGCTGTCGCGCATACCCGATAGGTAGGCGATCGCGACGTAACAGGCGGTGTGCAGGACCCGGACGAGACGTTCACGGCCGTAAGGGCCCTCCCATCCACCGGTGATGGCCCGTATCCACGGTCGTCCGTCGAGCCGGGCGGTGATAGGCACGTCGAGATCGGGGCCGTCGGTGAGGCCGACCAGCGCGGCTGTCTCCGCGATCGCCGTCCGCTGGGCCGCGGTTAGTCGGCTGAACTGGCGGTTGCCGGCGGCGATGTTCACCAGCTGCATGTTGGGGCGGCCTTGAAATCCTGGCAGGGGCGTTCCACTGGTTCGGTGCTCGCTGAGCAGGCGGTGCAGCCGCGCGGTCCGTTCAACCGGGGTCATCGCGTCGTGGCGGGTCCGCGAGGGCGCCGAGAGCGGGGCGGGGACGTGGTGGTGTGCGGTGAGGATGTCGGGGCCGAAGGTCTCGATGATGCGGGTGCACCAGGCCAGCAGCGGGCCCATGACGTCCTCGGGGATCCGCGGCGTGGTGTTCTCGCCGCGGGCGCGGCGCGTGCTCTTGCCCCAGCCGTCGGCGAAGAGCGGGTCGATGGTCAAGGTGTCTCCGGGCAGCACGGTGCGGTAGCGCCACAGGAACCGCACCGAGCTCAGTGCGACTTCGCGGCTGGCTTCGCCGCGCAAGGTGCCGCGAACATGCTGGCCGTACTCGGCGAGATCTTCCAGCGTGATCTCCGCCAGCCGGCGCGGCCCAGGCCGGGTCACGGCCCAGCGGGTGAAGCGGATGAACTCGGTGAAGTGCCGCTTGATCGACATGATCTTCGGCCGGGGTTCGTGCGGCGGCAGCGGTCCGGACAGCATCGTGAAGACCAGCTGCTTGATTGCCGGGATGTAGGAGTCCGGGATTTGCCGGAAGTCCACCCGTTGGTGGCCTTGCTGGCGTTGTAGCAGCGCCGCGCCGAGCTGCCAGGCCTCGTCGGCGTAGCGCGAGGTCGCGGCGAGATCGGTCCCCGGCCGCAACGGGCGTCCGGACAGCACGAAGGGATTTTCGTCAGTGAGCTCAGGCGGGACAACGGCGGTGGTGTGCGCGGTCAGGGGCGATGCCATGGGGCCTCCACGAGGTCGAGCAGCGCGTCGGGCGCCGGTTCGGTGCGGGCGAGTTTGAGTTCTTCGGGGGTGAATCGAGGCAGGATGTCGTGGCGGATCGCCGACCACGCGGGGCCGTAGCGTCGCCACCAGTCGGCGACCGCCATGGCTGTTCGGCGGTCGTCGAGCGCGTCCAGCAGTGCCAGCAGCCGCGGCAGGTGGGTCCGGGTGATCACGCAGTTGCCGCAGTGGAAGCAGTCGAGGAACGAGGCGCGGCACGCGCGTCCGGTCGCGGGGTGATGCTCGTGATCGCGGCAGCCGGACCAGGCGGTCGCCGTTGCCGCGGTGTCGGTATCCCGCACGGGTAGGACCGTGAGTGCGCCGTCATGGGCGTCCAGGATGCGGTGGTGCGCGGCGAGCGCCGCGGCCTCGGCGTCGGCGATGGCGTCGGTGGTGATGCCCTGGGCCCAGTCCATGGTGGTCGGATCGTCGCGCAGGTAGTCGCGGAACAGCACCGGGACGGTGTTGCTGCGCGCGGCTGAGGGGAGGTGGCCGCCGAGCGTGCGGGTGCGGCGGACCTCGACGCTGGTGCGCAGCCGGTTGGCCGAGACGATCAGTGGCTCGCCGGCGTCGTCGAGCAGTTGGTGACGTCGGGCCCACGGCAGCAGGTCGATGCCGGCGGTCATGGACGCACGGAACGGGTTGTCGTGGCGGTGGCGGCGGACCTGGTGGCGGCAGGACCACAGCCAGCGGGGATCCTCGGCCAGGGCACGGCTGCGGGACATCAGCCGGTGCAGCAGCAGGTAGAGCCCGCCGGGCTGGGCCAGTTGCTGGCTGGGTTTGCCGATTTCCCAGGTCACGGTCTCCGACCAGCCGTGGCCACGACCGCGGCGCCGTTTGGTCAGCCGCAGCTCGACCGCCCGTCCTTCGACAACGCGATGGTCGGCGGGCAGCTCCTTGATCGTCTCGATGTTGCAGCCGGTGACTGCGACCATCAGCAGCAGCATCGCCGGCAAGTCCGCGCGGGTCACGAACAACGCCTGAGCCAAGGACTTGACGTTGTCCTTCTTGGACAGCTCTGCGCCGAGCGCCAGCTTGCGCAGCGTGCGTGCGCGATCGAGATCGGGGCCGGCAGGCATGCCCGGGCGGTTCAAGCCGGACAGTTCTGCCTCGCCAAGCACGAGGCGTTTCCGTACCCGCGTAAGGTCGCCGCAGGCCGCCGAGACGAGACGATGCAGCTCCCCGTCGGAGTACCCGGCGACGGCCGTGGCCTTCAGCGGGATCCGCTGCCGGAGCGCGGAGTGGGCCTCGGTCGCGATCAGGGAGGCGATCGGCTCCAGCCGCAGTAGCGCCGCCACGTTCTCGACCTCGCGAAGCCCGTAGAGCTGCTCCCGCTGCCGCGTCCGGTCCTCGATGAACCAGCGGACGTGCCCGACCCGCAGCTGCGCCGGCTGCTGCGGCGGCGCTGGCGCGTTGGCCAGCGCCTGCAGGAACAGCACCAGGGGCCGCCACGCTCCCGAGACCGCCGACGCCGAGGTGCGCAACCCACCGCCCGGACCGACCCGTTTCGCCAAGACGGCAGCGAGGTCGCGGTGCCAGCCCGGCAGTGGGCAGCCAGCGAAGTCGAAACTCCGGTGCCGGCCATCCTCGCCGGTGAACTCGACAACGACCGAACCCCGCCCGGTCTCCGATACCGCGGCCGGGGCGTCGTAGGAGCCATCGGGCAGCGCGGCGCGCATGCCGGGGTAGGTGCGCCGCCGTCCACGGGGCGTCACTGTGTCTCCGCCGCGCGGACAGGCGGGTCGGCCAGATCCCAGCCGTCGGGCACCAACGCCAGACGCGTCTCCATCTCCAGCTGCGCCAGCATGTGCAGGTAGATCTGCGTCGTCGTCACCGACCGGTGGCCGAGCAGGCGCCGGACCCAGTCCAGCGGATCCCCGAAGATCCGGGTGTAGTGCTCGCGCTGCTCCGGCCGCTGCTCGGCCAGCGCGGAGATGTGTCCGCGTTGCAGCAGCTCCAGCGTGACCACGGCGAAAGTGTGCCGCAGCATGTGCGGGTGGCAGCGCAGGTCGATCCCGACGGCCGCGCACCGCCTGTTCGCCGTCGAGAACGTCTCCTTCCAGGCCGACACCGTCAGAGGCCGCCCGCTCTCGCCCAGCCAGAACATCCCCGGCTCGAGCCCGTCAGCGGTCTCGACCAGCAGCAGCCGCCGCTCCGCCGGCTGTAGATGCTCCACCTTCACCCGCTCGCCCGCCCCGACACGCCGGGCCACCGGCACCGCCGGGTCCGTCACCACCCACGGCCGCCTCCACCGCGCGTACTGCCCGGCCGCTCGAGCTTCGGCAATGACGTCTGACCGGTCCCAGCGGGCAAGAGCCTCCACGTCCGCCAGTACCGACATCGGGACGTAGACCCACCGGGCGGAGCCACCTTTCGCGATCGCGGCGGGTAGCCAGAACCGGCGGTGCCCGGTCGTTTGCGTGCCGCGACGCGGCAGGTCGAAGACCGTCAGGGAAGCCTGTTCGGACAGGCGCAGGCCGGTGCGGACCATGAGGTCGGCGAAAGTGGCGTTGCGCGCGGCCCACCGACCCCGAAAGTCGCGCCGCGGCAGGCCGTCCGTGCCGTAGCCACGGAGCCCGGCGTCGCGCCAGGACCGGTAGGACGCCGGCGGCAGCCACTCGACCCGTTCCCGCACCGTGTCGTGCGCGTAGGTGGCCGGGCGGTGCTCATCGAGCGTGCGCCGCCCCAGCTCGCGGCCCAGCCCCGGCCGGCGGGCAACCTGCGGAACGGGACCGGTGACCACGTGCCCATGCCGAACCGCCCAGCGGTAGAAGGCATCGACCGCAGCGACCTCCCGATCCCACGTCGCACCGGCAACCATCGGGCCGGCCGGATCTCGGCGCCGCCACGCCAGATACGCCAAGTGGTCGTCCTCGACGGCGTCCCGCCACGACGTCCGACCGCGCGCCGACCACAGGAACGTCAAGAACGCCGCCAGATCTCGGGCGTAGCCGACCTGCGTCGTCTCCGCCTTCGCCCGCATGCCGGGCGAGCGAAAGAAGTCGTTCAACGTGACGTCGTACTCGAACGTCGGCGAGATCAGAAACGGCGTTCCGGGCTCCAAGCCCACCCGGCGCAACCAGGCGTCACGATCCACACCGGCAAGTTCGGCGTCGAACGGAGGCGGCGTCGACGGCCGCGCAAGGTCCTCGGTCGTCGCCTGCACCGTCCACACGTTGTTGATCATGGCCGAAGATCATCCGGTCATTGACCGCCTGTGCACAAGGGCTCGTCGCCAAGCGCTTGAGCGCCCCGTACCTGCCGGGCAAGCGCCCGGACTACTGGTGCAAGCACGCTCTGATCCAGCCACCGAGGTGATCATCTGTGGATGGCGGCCGGGGCAGAACCGGCTGTCGGGCAGCCTCGGTGGTCTTTTGCTCGGCGGGCACGACCCTGATACCGGTGACCTGATCTACATCGGCGACGTCGGCCTGTTGACCGGACTAACGGAGGACACGCCCGCCAGACCGCCCGGCTCGATGCCGGCACCAACTCTTACAACTCTCGCGGAACGAGTGCCCGCCGAAACATTAGGCGGTTAAGTGGGCCCCGGACAGGTCGCGTCCAGGGCCCACCTCCATCTTCGGTCTACTGCCTACCGTTTCTGCAGCCACCAAACGAGGGCTGTCACCGCCGCGGTACCTGCTGCAGTACCCATACCTCTCGCAATCGCCACGAGCGCCACCTGCCTGAGTCTCCGCCACCTGGCGGTTCGTCCCGTCATCGTCTTCCTCCTCGTCGTGCGTACGACGACCACTCTCGGCTGCTGGCGCTGCTAGGTAGGTCGGTAGCGGACGAAGCGGACGAACCCATGCATTATCGCTGATGAGCGCAGCGAGCGTTGGCACCGAAACGGACAGCGGACATTGCGCGACAATGTATACGTGCCAGCCGGACTGACTAGCTTCCAGATCGCGTTGCTCGCCCTGTGGGATGACGCAAGGCGGGCACGGAGCGATCGCGGGGAGCCGTTCAGCGTCCGTGAAATAGCAAAGGCACTGCGGGCCGCTAATCCCGGTCGGTACCCCACCTATCAGCGCATCAGCGCCTGGACCAGCACGGTGACCCGGAACGGTCAGCCAAGGACGCCGGTTCCGCCGCGGTCGGACAGCGTCGAAGAAGTTGTCTCCCTTATTCGTCTGCTCAGTGCGTGGGCGGGTCGGGGCTTCGACGAGCGTAAGTGGCGCGACCTGCACGAACAGTCGCCCACGTCTCGGAGACCGACCGCAACGGGGCGGGACACTGCCTTGCAGACCATGCCGAGAGATGTACGGTCGTTCACCGGCCGAGTTAGCGAGTTGGACCAGTTGGTGGCGGCCATGGACGCTGGCGACGGTCTGGTGATCCGCACGCTGGACGGTATGGCGGGCGTGGGGAAGACTGCGCTGGCCGTGCACCTCGGGCGCCGTCTCGCCGACCGGTTCCCGGACGGTCAGCTGTACGTTCCCCTGCACGCCCACACCGCCGGCCGCCAGCCAGCCGATCCGCACGACATGATCGCCCGTCTGCTGTTGCTCTTAGGCGTGACTCCGCGCCGCATCCCGGCCGATCCCGTCGATCGTGTCGCGCTGTGGCGCAGCGAACTCGCTCGTCGACGGGTGCTGCTGGTGCTTGACGACGCAGTGAACGACACACAGGTCGAGCCTCTACTGCCGGGGTCGGCGGGGAGCGCGGTGCTGGTGACCAGTCGCCGTAGGTTGCTTGCGCTGGACGGCGCGGTTCCCTTGGACGTTCCGCCGTTGCCGAAGGCGGACGCTCGCGACCTGTTGCTGCGGCTGTCCGGTCGAACCGGCTCGGGCCCAGACGAGGACGCTGCCGCCGACATGCTGGCGGCAGCGTGCGGAGGGCTCCCGCTGGCGATTGCGTTGCTGGCCGGGCGGCTCAGCCACCATCCGACGTGGAGAGTTGTCGACTTAGCCGCTGACTTCATGGCAGCACAGGACCGATTGAGCGAGCTGGCCGTGGGCCGCAGGGCGGTGAGTGCCGCATTCGAAATGTCCTACCACGCACTGTCCTCGGGATGTGCGGCGTTGTTCCGTGCTGTCGCGCTGCACCCCGGCGATGACCTGGACGCCGGTGCGGCTGGCGCGCTGCTCGACGTCCCGCGAACACTTGCGCGCAGTCGCCTGCTCGAACTGTATGAGAGCCACCTCATCGAGGAGGTCGCCCGGGGCCGCTATCGCATGCACGACCTGCTTCGCGCCTACGCAAAGAGCCTCGCCAGCCCGGACGACCAGCCGGAAGAGGCACGAGATCGGTTGTCACTGCACTACTGCTCGCTCGCGGACCGCGCCGACGAGGCACTTCGCCCTACTCCGGCGGACAGTACGTCGACGCCGATGGCGTTCGAGGAGGCGATAGGGTGGTTCCGCGCCGAACGCACGAACCTCCTCGCCTGTGCATTCGCCGACGCCGAGCGGGGCGCAAGAACCACCTTTCGCCTGGCCTCTTCGCTGGCCTACTACTTGCGTCACGACGGCGTGTGGCTGGAGGGCAGGCGTCTGCAACAGGTCGCTGCCGTTCTGGCCGAACGTTCCGGTGCCGTCATGGAGGAGGCGAGGGCACAGGCCGACCTCGGGACATTCGCGGTCACGATGACCGACCTCGACGAGGCAAAGTTGGCCTTCAAGCGCGCCAGAGTGCTCGCGACCAAGCTGAGCGACGATGTCCTGCTCGGTTACGTGTTCCTGGGCATGTGCAGCGTGGCCCGGCTGACCGGCGACCACCGGAAGGCGCGCGACCTCGCGCGTCGGGCACTCGCAAGCCACGAAATGGCGACAAATCTGCCAGGCGTAGTCAACAGCGAGATGGAGCTCGGCATTCTCGCACGACTCGTCGGCGACTATTCAGCGGCGAGCGCGCACCTGACCCGCTTGGTCGACCTCGCCACGAATAAGTTGCATGCGCCGCTACACGCCGCACTCGGTGCGCTTCACCTCGGCGAACTCCGCTTCACCGAGGATCGACATGAGGAGGCCGACCGACTACTGACAGCCGCCCTTGCTGGCTTCCGCAAAGTCGGCAACCGCACGGGAGAAGCACAAGCATTGCGTGACCTGGGCACCGTCCGAGCCCTGGCTGACGACCACGAGAACGCGGTACCGCTGCTCGAACAAGCGCTGATGATGTACGAAGAACTCGCCGAACGGCTTGGGGAGGGCAACACCCGTCAGCAGTTGGCGGCCGCACTGATCGGCCTCGGCCGGTACACTGAGGCCGAAAGGCAGCTCGTCGTCGCACAGCGCCTATTCCGCACGATCGGCCACCGGCTCGGGGAGGCGACAGCGATGCGGAACCTCGGCGAGGCTCGTCTGCTAGCGGGCGACAGCGATGCGGCGGCGGCGATCCTCAGCGACGCATTGACCATTTACCGCTCGTCCGCCCAGCCCCTGGGTGTGGCGAACACGCTGCGCAATCTCGCCGAGGTCCGGATTACGACTGGCGAACTTGACCGCGGTCTCGCCGAAGCCGAGGAGGCGCTCACCCTCTACCTCAAACTGGGTGCGCCTAAAGCGATCGCTGAAACGCAGGATCTTCGCGACAAAATTACCGCACGCATCGGCGCCGACAAGTGACCGCGAATTCGCAAATTGCTAGCTAGTTCTGTGTCCGCACTGTTGTTTCGGCAAACACTGTCGGCAGTTGTAATCGTCAATTCAATCGACGAGCAAGTAACGGGCCTATCCTTCCGATGTTGGAGCCGACCCACCGTAGTCCGGTGAAGGCACCGGCTTCAGCGAAGCCCAACGCGCCCAACTGCTGGTCCAGCTTGAGCAGCTCGATCAGCGCAACCACCCCTTCGAAACCACACCTCCTCGCGAGGACACCGCCCGCGCGCACTGGGTGAAACCCGAATTGGTCGGCGAGGTCGTCTACCGCCAGTTCACCCGCGGCGCCGGCCGGCTACGCCACACCGCCTGGCGTGGCCTGCGCGACGACCGGACTCCCGGTGAGGTGCGCGCCCCGCGCGCCCGCGAGCGCGTCGCCGCCGAGACCACACCGGCACCCACTCGCCGGATGACCGCCGCGCGGAACCCCTCGCCCACCGCCTCGGCAGCGAAAGCAGCCACGCCGACGCCGCCGATCGCCTCCTCCGCGGCCTCTTGCCCCAACTCCTCGCGCATCTCCTCGAAGCGGCTTGACCACTCCTCGACGAGGCGCTTCTCGTACTTGCCCAGCTCACCCGGCCGGAGCAGGTTGTCGTTGACCCACCTCGACCGCTGGGTGAACGCCCGCAGATAGTCGCTGACCGCCTGCTGGATCCTGCTGTCGCCGACATTCACGAGGCGCAGTTGCCGGACGTAGACCTGTTCTCCGCCGGCGGGGTCCGCGCCGCCTGTCTCAGGCAGGTCGTCGTCGATGGGCAGGCTGTCCGGGCCGAAGCCTTTGCGGCGGTCGCTGAACACCACGTCGAACTCCAAGCCGGTCACCGGTCCCGACGCAGGGTCGCGCAACTGGGCGACGACCCTGCGGAAGAACCACCCGTCCAGGCGCTCCAGAAAGACCTTCGCGTGTTCGTGGCCCACGGCGAGGCCCAGCAGGCGCTGGAGGCGCTCGGTTGTCTCGTCGATGTCAGGCGCCGCGTCGAGCACGCGAATCCGCTCGAGCAGGGATCGACGCTGGTCTGCCGTGAGCCTGTCCCAGGCCTCGTACGCGGACTTGTTGGTCTCGTTCCTGGAGGTGCGACGGGCTTCATCTAGCAGCCCGAGCGCCTTCGCTTCGTCCCGGGGGCTGCCAGGGCCCGGAGGCCGGAGGTGGTAAGCAGCGCCCTCCGCGGCGGCCTCGGCGGTCGTGAGCAGGAAAAAGGTGGGGCGATCCTGGCTGGCTGCAGACTCGGCCCAACCGGTGGCCCAGATCCGCAGGCTCTTCCACAGGTCAGTGGCCTTGTCAGTCATCTTGGTCCCCGGGGCGCGGTGTTTGAGCTGGTAGAGGCCCGGTCCCGCGTCCTCGTGGACCTCGATGTCGTCGCCCGCTTCGATGGCTACGGACCAGTCGGGACCGGCTCCTGTCTGTTCGACGCAGAAGTAGAGTGCCTTGCGGAGCTGATAGAGGTAGCCGACCGCCGAAGCCGATGCCTCGAACAAGTCGATCTGCTCACCCATCTGGAACCTCCCCGCCGCGTCGCCCGCCGATCACATGATCCGGCCGTCCCGCCGTTAACCGTGGCGAGGCACTCGCGTGTTACACGGCGTTATAGCAGCGATGCACGTGAGGATGGTGCGGACAGGCGTCCAGGACGTCCCCGCCCCGGTTTGTGGCATGCAGGCTCACGGTTGACGAGGCAATCGGAGATCGTTGCCGCTGGCTGCTTGATCGCCGCGACGGCGCGTTCGGCGTCGATGTCGCGGCGCTGGTTCTCGGCCCTGACGCCTGGCCACCACCACCTACCCCGCAGGGGCCGTGCCTGACGACCCCGGCGACCAAGCCGCCCGCCCTCGCGCCCAAGCCCACCAGCACGGCCGTCACCACAGCCCTGGCGACCACGTCCCACCTTGCCTTCAGCACATGAACATCGTGTGCCACCCGCGCACACATCGATCAAACACCGAACAGCTGAGCCGAACGTCCTCTTCTGCCTCTGAGCGTGTCTCCAGCCCGCTAGAGCGATACATGCCGGGTAAAGACTGACGGTGGCGACGTCAAGTGCTACGGCGGCTGGCCTACCTGCGCTGGGCGGCGGACCAGTTCCCCCGTCCCGAGTTCGGCGACGAACCGGACCGCGTCGAGATGGCGCTCTTCACCGGCTCCTGGACGCTCTGGCTTCTCGCCCACAGCTTCAAGGTCGCGACGACTGCCGCTACGTTCGCACGTGCCGATGGGCGGACGGTTCTCCCAGCCTCTTGGATGTCTATGCAACCCCGACGTGATCTCGTCCCGCTGCCGACTCTGCAGGTCGGTCTGGCCGTGTCTGAACCGAGCCCGATTCGGTGTAGCAAATCGGTCGCCGCTCGCGACCTGTTAGGGCAGGACACGGATGTCGTCGTCAGGTAGGGGTCGATTTGGCTGGCCGAAGTGGTCGCGCGGTGTGGCTGGTTGCCGGCGGAATCGTGACGTGGGCGGTGACCCACTTCGGATTGTTGAACTGGCTCGGAGACGCGCACCACCCCTGGCGCCCCATCGTGGAGGGGGTGAGCTGGGTCGGCGGCATCGGTGCGTTGGCCGTCGCTGTATGGGCGCTGCCAGTCTCGCCGCTGCGGGCGCGAAGCGAGTCCGACTCTGCACAGCGCGGTTACCGGACTCGGTTCAAGGGAGCGAAGATGTCAAAGGACGGCCCTTTCCTTCTGGTCAACAGAGCGTGCGGGTTCGCCCTCGACACCCCCATCGGTACTGAGCCCGGAGGTGACGTAACCGTGTGGTCACCGCATGGCCAACCGCATCAACTCTGGCGGCTGGAGGCCATCGGCGAAAAGAGCGAGGTGCTGATCGTGTCCGTGGCCAACGGGCTCGTCCTCGACGCCACCTTCGAAGTTTCCGGCGACATTCATCCGGTGATGTCGGAAACCACCGAAGAACCACGGCAGCGTTGGCGTTTCGAAGATAGCCCGGACGGCAACGGTTACCTGATCCAATCCGTGCACAGCTGCCGCTACCTCACCATCGGCCATGACGCCGCACGAGGGTGGAGTCCGTGGTTCGAGGACCGCCATTCGCGCAGCTCACAGCAATGGATGCTGTTGCACCCCCAAGGCCGCATGGCGGAAGCTCGTTGAGCCCTCGCCTGCCCCGGGACCGTCAACGTCCGACGCCGCGGCGACGGGTCGCATCGGTCGCCGGATGACGACTGAGGCACACACGAGCCGGTAGCCGCCACGGCCGCGGCCGCTCATGCCGCTGACCGGACGTTCGCCGACACGGCCAGCCCCAGGAGACTGTGAGAAGACTTTGCCGATCACGTCGACATCGCGTTCTGGATGACGCTGCCAGAACGGCGTCATCAACGCCGATGACTACACTAAGTTTGTTGACTGCTACGGTAAGATACCGTGCTCTGCACGTACCAGCTTCACTAAGGCGCGCGACCTCCCTGCACCTACTCCCAGCACCTTCCGGAGACTTTCCGCGGAGACCGGACGTTGATACAACTCACGATGCCGCCGATCCTCTTGCCGCGCCCGATCCAGCAACTCAGCGTCTACGTTCGCACCTTCTGCCCGCTCCGGCCAAGCGCCGCCTGAGTCGGCGGCCTCGGCGACGCCAGCCGGACGTCCAGCGACTGATACGACGGCCAACGCCTGCAGCAGGACCGGCCCCACCTCCGACCAACCGATCAACAACAGCGGACCCACCGCATCGAACAACGCCTTCCCCACCTCACCAGCAATCAGGGGTTCCGCGACGTTCAACGCCAACGTCACCACGCTCGAGGCCAGCAACAGCCGCCGAGCCGGCCGGATCACTTCGACAGGAGCGCCTCGCATCGACAGGGACCGAATGGCGACCAGCAGCCCAACCACCGACAGATCCACCGCAGGCGCCACCAACGGCGCAACCCAAACCGGCACCCCCAGCCGAAGAGCCAACGAGAACACATTCCCGAAACCGAACAAGAAGGTCAGCGCCACGATGATCCCCCCGATCAGGGTCACTGCCGAAAGCACGGGATCACGTCCCTCGCCCGGGCTCAACACGGCAACCACCCTGCCCCGCCGTCCACACCACGAACCACGAACGACCTGCACGAACAGCCCGGCAGAATCCGGCACGGACGTGCCCGAGAAGTGCCCGAGAGGTCTCGTACACGTCGACAGAACGCGGTATAGTCCGACACAAGTGATGTCCGGTGACCAGCCGAAAAGGTCCTGTCCGACATCACTCGACACCACCCGACACCCCAAAACGCGTTCTCTTAATCAGCGGGTTGAGATTCCGGCGGTATCCAAAGATCGTCGCTCGAGCCGAGTGTCCGAGGCGTGTCCGTCTCACCCTCTGCTCGAACGATCCTGAGAAGCGGCGCACTCGAGCAGCTGTCGACACGCGCAGCCAATAAAGGGCTGAACTGAACCGTCCCCCTGCGCAACCAGTAACTCGAGTTGTCGCGTTGAGCTGAGGCTCTGGCGCCGAGTTGGCAGTCAGGCCCATCGCGGGGCATTCTGGCACTAGTGATCCGCTTGGATGACCGACGCCCTCCCACGTCAACGCACGTGGAGGCAACGTGTCAACACTGTCGAGCGCCCGCGAAGAAGCGGCAACAACCAGCACTCGCGCTCACAGGACTCCGGCCGATCTCCCGTCCGACACTCGTGTCGTACAGCCCGCCGACCGCATCGTCGAGACGCTCGCGATCCCACCACTACCCAGGGCGGGCTCCATGGTTACGGCCCTTCCTGTCCCGCCGCTAGAGCCGCTGGTAGATGACTCGACGGCGGGTTTTGCCCTCGTGCGGGTGGACGGCTCAGGCGCCGTTGCGTCGAAGGCAGCCATCACGCTGCTCGGCTGGTCTGCGGGCATCCCGATTCGCTACGACGTACGTTCGGGATTGGTCGTTGTCACCGCGGACCCGACCGCTGGACGGCGGGTGCCGGCGAAGCTGAATCTCGTGTTGCCCACGAGAATCCGTTCTCGTTGCCGTGTCCGCGCCGGCGACCAGGTCTTCCTCGCTGCGCTGCTCGAGCACAAGTTGCTGGTCATTTACCCGCAGCGTCGTCTCTACGACATGGTTCTCGCCTACCACGCCACCCTTCGGGCCGAGCCCGGTTCGCTTCCCTGATCACCGGGAGCCATATCGCCGCTCCTGCGGGATGTCCGCGCGACACGACGGCGGCGCGAACACCCCGCAGGCGGCTCAGGCGGGTGCGAGCGGATGTGGCTCACCGGTCAGGGCGGACAGCGCGTTGGCCACTTCGGTGATGTCGGCTTTGACGTAGGTGGTGGTGGTCAGGTCGCTACCGCTGTCGGCGTGTCCGGCGTAGGCACGTGCGACGCCGATGCCGAAGCGACGTTCGACCCAGGTCAGGGTGGTGTGGCGGAGCCAGTGGGCGGTGACGCCCATGGCCTTGGCCCAGTCGAGCTCGTTCTGGACGCGGTTGAAGATGTAGTCGTAGCGGCGTTTGGTGATCGGCTTGCCGTCGGCGTAGCGCAGCAGCTGTCCATTTCGGTCGCCGTCACCGCGTTCCTCGGCGTGTGCCAGGAGGTGGCGTATCAGTGTCGGCGAGACGGGCTGCCACCGTTCGGTTTCGCCCTTCTCGCGCAGCAGGATCAGGCACTGTTTGTCGTCGAGGTCGCGGGGCCGTAGGGCCAGTGCGCCGCCGCGGCGGCAGGCGGTCTCGACGTGCAGGCGGCAGATCAGCGCGTCGAGTTCTGGGTCGTTGCCGGTGCTGGCCGCGACGTCGGAGAGCTCGATGAGCCGGTCGTTGGCCAGGCCGCGCCGGGTGGAGGGGTTGCGGCGCGGTTTGGTGACGCGGAGGGCCGGGTTGTGGCGGTCATCGATGCGCTGGTCGTTGACTAGGTGCTTGTAGAGGCAGCGGACGGCGGCGATGAAGTTCTCGGCTGCGTTACGTCCGCCGCGGGAGTTGCGCCGGATCCGGGCGGTGCGGCGGACGATCTCGGCCTGGGTCTTGATCTCGCTGGCGGTGATGGTGTCCATCCGGCGGCCATCCCAGGCGGCTTCGGCTTTCTTCCAGTAGGAGCCGTAGGAGGCGGCGGTGCTGGGCGAGACGAGCCCGGCGACGACCGGAATCCACTCATTGATCGTCGGGACGGGCTTGCGGTCCCCGTTCGCGGCCGGTTCGGTGAGCAGGTCGGCGGGGTTGACGCCCAGGCGCGAAAGCAGCAGGCGGGCGGCTTCGAGGTCGGCGGAGTTCGTGGTGGTGGTGTCGGTCATTGGTCCGCCTTCCCAGCGGCAAGGGTGGTGTGGAAGTCGCGCAGCATCGCGTGCACGACGTGCTCGGGGTGCACGACGAGGACGTCCTGGGCGAGGTCGGCCACGAGCAGGACGCGGCTGCCGGCGAGGACGCGGCAGCTGTGCCGGACTGGTGCGGGCAGGACGACGTACGGCTTGGTGGTCATCTGAAAGACGCCGTCGCTGCGGCGGCAGATTACGGCGGACGAGCTGACCTGCGTGATCAGCAGACGGTCACCAGGTTTCCAGTCCAGGGCGGTGACGATGCCGCGGTCCTGGATCCGGCCGGAGGCGTCCAGCAGCGCGGTGGAGAATCGCCGCTGCCCGTCGGTGGCCAGGTCCGGCAGCGCCGGTATCGGCAGCGGGACGAGGGTGCCGGTTCGTACAGGAGCGGGTTCGGGGCCGCCGGTGCGAGGCGGGAGCGCAAGCGGCGCGATGTCGGTCATGACGCACCTCCCCGACAACGGTCGCGCGGGGAGGGCACAGTCAAGATCAGCGTAGCTGAGGTTGACCGAGGCCGAACGCCGGAAAGACCCGCCGTGGCGGGCCTGCTACTCTGCGATGCGGGAGATATCCCGTGTTTTTGTGTCCGAGGGGGGACTTGAACCCCCACGCCCGTTAAGGGCACTAGCACCTCAAGCTAGCGCGTCTGCCATTCCGCCACTCGGACCTGCTGAAGAAAGAGTATACGGCCACTCCGCCCCCTCGTTCAGGGGGGTGTCGATCCACCTCTCGCCCTCGTCTGGCATGATCGACGGTTTTCGACGGGCTGCATCGATCCAGTCGCCCTGGAGCTGCGCAGGTGGGCAGGTCGCGAGCTGCGAACACATGGTTTACAAGACCGCTACGGCTTCCTAGGATTCGCCGGGCAAGACAGCGCGTTCGAGCGCCCTCGCCGAGTGGAGGTTGCGGTATGGCGCGCGCCGGCCGGTCTGATGATGAGTTTTCCGTTGATGAGCTCCTTCGGGAGACTGGGGCCATGCCTCGGTCTCTCGGGGCCTATGTCCCCATCACGCGGGTTCGGGAAGCCGATACCGGGGATGGGTACCGGGAACGGCTCGAGGAACGGGCTCGGGAGGCCGCCGCCGCTCAGCAGCGTGCGGGGCGGCGGATTCGGTGGGTCTCCGCCGTCTGCGGGGGCGTTGTCGTCATCGGGAGCCTGGTCATCATCGCCGTCACCTCGGAGAGCTCGCCCGGGCGGCAGGCCGCCATGGCTCCCGACCCGCTCGCTCCCGCCACCACTCCGCGCACCACCGCCACCGCCGAGGCGCCAAGACCCTCGCCGGTGCCCACCGTGATCCGGCAGACCTCCGCGTCTCCCACCACCACGGCGCCGAAGACCACCGCCTCCAGCCCGTCCCAGGCTGCTCCTCCTCCCCCTCCCGCTCCGGTTGCCTCGTGCTCCGTGCGGTACGACATCACCGACCAGTGGCCCAACGGCTTCACCGCCAACGTCTACGTCACTAACACCGGCAACCAGACGCTGAACCCATGGACCTCCACCTGGAACTTCACCGCCGGTCAGCAGGTCACGCACAGCTGGAACGGCGACTACTCGCAGAGCGGCTCGCGCGTCACCATGAAAGCGGTTTCCTACAACCTGACGCTGGCCCCGGGCGCGACCGTCAACATCGGCTTCAACGGCTCCTTCGGCCGCGACAACCCCAAAGCCGTCGGCTTCACCCTCAACGGCGCCCGCTGCCAGACGACCTAGCCGAGCACCTCGCGCATGAACCCCACCAGCCAGTGCTGGGCCGGGCTGCGGGCGTGCGTGTGCCGCGTGTATACCGACACCTGAGCCGGCTCGACTTCGAGCGGCAGCTCGAACAGCCGGACGCGGTGCTCGGCCGCGAACACCTCCGCCACCAGCCGCGGGACCATCGCCACCAGCTCGCCGTGCTGGACCAGGTACGGCAGGGCCGCGAACCGGGTCACCTCGAGCACCACGCGGTCCAGCAGGCCGGACGCCTCCAGCGCGCGGCGCGGGCCGTTGTGGCCCGTCGGGCCGAACACCGTCACGTGGCGCTCCGCCGCGAGCTGGTCGAACGAAACCGTCTCCGACAGCCGCGGGTGGTCCGCAGCCACCATGCCCAGGTAACCCTCGGAAAACAGCGGGATCCGGGCGACGCGCTGGGAACTGATCAGCGGGGACGCGATGAACGCGTCGATCTCGCCGCGGCCGAGCTGGTCGGCCGCGCGGTCGACGTCCAGCGGCCGGACCGTCAGCGTCACGCCGGGCGCGCGTGACGGCAGCGCCGCCATCAGGCGCGGCAGCAGCGAGATCTCCCCCAGGTCCGACAGGCACAGCGTGAACGCCGCCCGGGCCGTCGACGGCGAGAACGACTTCGCGCCGCTGACCGCCGTCTCGATCTCCGACAGCGCGCTGTGCAGGGGCTCGTAGAGGGCGCGGGCGGTCGTCGTGGGCACCAGGCCGCCGCCGGTGCGGCGGAACAGCTCGTCGGAGAACCGGCGCCGCAGCTTCTGCAGGCTGTAGCTGATCGTCGGCTGCGTGACGTGCAGCGATTCGGCCGTGGCCGTCACGCTGCGGGTCTCGTACAGCAGCACGAACGTGCGCACCAGGTTCAGGTCGAAGTCCGGCATATCGATCCCATCGATGAAGCAACGCGCCAACATCTATTGGAACACGGCCGCGGCGCTCCATAGGGTCGGTCCGACTTCAAGGAGGCACCGATGCCCACCGCCCGCCGGCTCGCCCACGAGTTCCTGGACCGCCGAGGCCTGACGACCATCTTCGGCAACCCCGGGTCCAACGAGCTGCCGTTCCTCGCCGAGCTGCCGGAGCACTTCCGCTACGTCCTCGGCCTGCACGAAGGCGCCGTCGTCGGGATGGCCGACGGCTATGCCCAGGCGACCGGCCGCCCGGTGCTGGTCAACCTGCACGCCGCCGCCGGCTCCGGCAACGCGATGGGCGCGCTCACCAACGCCGTCTACTCGCGTTCTCCCCTGGTGCTCACCGCCGGCCAGCAGGTCCGGACGGCGATCGGGCTGGAGGCGATGCTCGCCAACGTCGAGGCGACGCAGCTGATGCGGCCGCTGGTCGCCTGGTCGGGCGAGCCGAGCTGCGCCGCCGACGTGCCGCGTTCGCTCGCCCAGGCGGTGTTCGAGGCCGAACTGCATCGGCGGCCGAGCTACCTCTCGGTGCCCTACGACGACTGGGCTGTCGAACTGACCGAGACCGCGACGCTCGACCGGCAGGTCCACAAAGGTCTGACACCCAGCGAAGCCCAATTGGACGACCTCGTCAGGAGCGTTGCCGCGGCGAAGAACCCGGCGCTGGTGCTGGGCGGCGACATCGACACCACCGGGCTCTTCGACCGGGCCGTCGCGCTGGCCGAGCACCTCGGCCTGCCGACCTGGGTGGCGCCGTCGCCGCACCGGCTGCCGTTCCCCCACCGGCACCGGCTCTTCCGCGGCGTGCTGCCCGCCGGCATCGCGCCGGTGTCGGCCGCGCTGACCGGGCACGATCTCGTGCTGGTGCTCGGCGCGCCGGTGTTCCGCTACCACCAGCACGTTCCCGGCGCGTACCTGCCCGAGGGCACCCGGCTGGTCCAGGTCACCGACGACTTCGGCGCCGCGGCCCGCGCGCCGATGGGCGAGGCGCTGGTCGCCGACCCCGCGCCGGTGATCGAAGCACTGCTGGCGAAGATCCCCGCCAGAGAGACCCAACTCGGCTATGTCGAGAACCCGGAGCCCAAGGCCGGCGGGAAGGCGCTGCACCCGGAGCAGGTGTTCGCCGCCCTGCGCGCCACGCAGGCCGACGACACGCGCTACGTCGTCGAGTCGACGTCGACGAACTCGGCCTGGTGGCGGCAGATGGACCTGCGGCGCGAAGGTTCCTACTTCTTCCCCGCCGCCGGTGGGCTCGGCTTCGGCCTGCCCGCCGCGGTCGGCGTCGCGATGGGCAGCCCGGACCGTCCCGTCGTCGGCGTCATCGGCGACGGCTCGGCCAACTACGGCATCACGGCCTTGTGGTCCGCCGCGCACTACCGCGTGCCGGTCACCTTCGTGATCCTGCGCAACGGCGTCTACGGCGCCCTGCGGTGGTTCGGCGAGCTGCTCGGGACGCCGGACGTGCCCGGCACGGAGATCCCCGGGCTCGACTTCACGGCCATCGCCGCCGGCTACGGCGTCGAAGCCACCACCGCCCGCGACGAAGACGACTTGCGTGCCCAGCTCAAGACGACCCCGGACGGCCCGCGGCTGATCCAGGTCGACACCGAACCGACCACCCCGGAGTGATCATGACCTTGCTCGATGACTACTTCGTCCGCGGCACCGGCGGCACCCGGCCGGTCGTCGAACCCGCCACCGGGGCGATCCTGGGCCGCGTGGGCGTCGCGACGCCGGAGGACGCCGCGGAAGCCGCCACGGCCGCCGCGAAGGCCCAGCGCGACTGGGCCCGGCGCAAGCCCGCCGAACGCGCCGCCGTGCTGCGCCGCGCCGGCGAGCTGTGGGAGACGCACGCCGCCGAGGTGCAGGACTGGATCGTCCGCGAAGCCGGGTCGACGCGGCCCAAGGCCGGGATCGAGACCGAGATGGCGGCCGGGATCTGCTTCGAGGCCGCGGCCCTGCCGACCCACCCGCTCGGCGAGGTGCTCAGCACCGGCGAACCCCGCTGGTCGCTGGCCCGCCGCGTCCCGGCCGGCGTGGTTTCGGTGATCTCGCCGTTCAACTTCCCGCTGATCCTGGCCATCCGCTCGGTGGCGCCCGCGCTCGCGCTCGGCAACGCCGTGCTGCTCAAGCCCGACCTGCGCACCGCGGTGTGCGGCGGGGTGAGCATCGTGCGCGTCTTCGAGGAAGCCGGGCTGCCCGAAGGCCTGCTGCACCTGCTGCCCGGGGACGCCGGCGTCGGCGCCGCGGTGGTCGACGCGCCGGAGGTGTCGGTGGTGTCGTTCACCGGCTCGACCGCGGCCGGGCGGAAGGTCGGCGAAGCCGCCGCGCGCTCGCTCAAGCGCGTGCACCTGGAGCTCGGCGGGAACAACGCGCTCGTCGTGCTGCCGGGCGCCGACGTCGCCAAGGCCGCCTCCGCCGGCGCGTTCGGCTCGTTCCTGCACCAGGGCCAGATCTGCATGACCACCGGCCGGCACCTCGTCCACGAGTCCCAGGTGGACGCCTACGTCGAAGCCCTCGCCGAGAAGGCGCGCCGGCTGCCCGTGGGCAACCCGGCCGAGAACGAGGTCGCGCTCGGCCCGATCATCGACGACCGCCAGCTCGCGCACGTCACCGACGTCGTCGACCGCAGCGTCGCGGCGGGCGCGCAGGTGCTCGCGGGCGGGAAGCCCGACGCGCCGTTCTACCCGCCGACCGTCCTCTTCGGACTCGACGACGCGAGCCCGGCCTGGCGCGAGGAGATCTTCGGCCCGGTCGCGCCGGTGCGCGCCTACCGCGACCTCGACGAGGCCGCGCGACTGGTCAACGACTCGGAGTACGGCCTGTCGGTCGGCATCCTCGGCGACGTCGGCACGGCGATGCAGCTGGCCGAGGAGGTCCGCTCGGGCAAGGTGCACATCAACGAGCAGACCGTCGGTGACGAGCCGACCGCGCCCTTCGGCGGCGTCGGCGACTCCGGCAACGGCTCCCGCTTCGGCGGGGCGAAAGCCAACATCGAAGCCTTCACCGAGACCCAATGGCTGACCGTCCGCGCGGACATCGCGCCCTACCCGTTCTGAGGAGACGACAATGACGACGTCCCGTGGCCCGTGGACGGCGGTCCTCTGCTGGCTGACCGTCCTGCTCGAGGGGTACGACCTGGTCGCGCTCGGCGCCACCATCCCGACCCTGCTCAAGAGCGGCTACCTCGGCTTCACCGCGGCCGGCGCGACGGTGGTCGCCACGGTGTCGCTGATCGGCGTGGCCGTCGGCGCCGCCGGCCTCGGCCCGCTCACCGACCGGTACGGCCGTCGCGTGCTGCTCATCGGCTCGGTCCTGCTGTTCTCGCTGTTCACCCTGCTGACGCCGCTCGCGCCGAACGTCGCGACGTTCGGGGTCTTCCGGTTCGTCGCCGGGCTCGGGCTCGGCGCGTGCATGCCGGTGGCGCTGACCGTGATGTCGGAGAACCTGCCGGCCCGGCGGCGCGCCAGCGCGAGCACGTTCACCATGACCGGCTATCACGTCGGCGCGGTGCTGACGTCGGTCCTCGCGCTGTACGCGAAGGAGGACTGGCACCTGCTGTTCTACGGCGGCGGGATCGTCGGCCTGCTCGCCGTGCCGCTGATGTGGTGGAAGCTGCCGGAGTCCGCGGCCTACCTCGCGGCGCGCGAGACGGCCGAGCGCGTCGGGCTGCGCGATCTGCTCGGCGGCCGGTTCCGGCGGATCAGCATCGCCGTGTGGACCGGTTCGTTCATGGGCTTGCTGCTGGTCTACGGGCTCAACACCTGGCTGCCGCAGCTGATGCGCACGGCGGGCTACCCGATTTCGACGTCGATCACGCTGCTGCTGGTGCTCAACATCGGCGCGGTGCTCGGGCTGGTGCTGGCCGGCACGATCGCCGACCGGTTCGGGATCCGCCCGATCGCCCGGATCTGGTTCGGCGCCGGGGCGGTCCTGCTGGCGGCGCTGAGCCTCCGGATCGGCAATGCGTTCGTGCTCAACGCGGTCGTGCTGCTGACCGGCGTCTTCGTGTTCTCCGCGCAGGTGCTGATCTACGGCTACGTCGCGCAGGCGTTCCCGGCGCACGTCCGGGGCACCGCGCTGGGGCTGACGTCGGCGGTCGGGCGGCTGGGCTCGATCCTCGGGCCGTTCGTCACCGGGGCGCTGGTCACGGCCGGGATCGCGTATCCGTGGGGCTTCTACTTCTTCGCCGTCGTGGCCGTCCTGGGGCTGGGCGCGATGGCGCTGCTGCGCGGCGGGACGCCGGCCGAGGAACGGTTGACGCCGATCTCCGCCGGGTAGCCGCGAAGGATCGGCCACCCGAGGAGGAACGATGTCGCAGCCCCACGACGAAACCGGCGAAGTGGACTCGAGCGGGAATCCGGTCGAGCCACCTCGCCGCGAAGAGCCCGACGGGCCGCTGGAAGACGAAGACGCGAAGGCGCGGCCGGGACATCCGGCCACGCAGGAGAACTTCCGCGGCGACGACTAGACCGTGTCCTCCGGACGGCGGCGCCCCAGCGTCGCCTCCGGGTGCTCGGTGCGGCGGTCGGAGTCGCGCAGGACCTCGCGGGCCTGGCCCTCGGGGTCCGCGCTCTCCACGGCCTGTTCTTCGGGCAGCAGTTCGGCCCGGGTTTCGGTGCGGTCAGGCGTGTCGTCCATGGTCGGCGAGTACCCGGTCCGGGCCGGTCTCAGACACTCAGCCAGCCGACGGCGAGCGCGATGACCAGGCCGGCGACCATCAGCACGAGCACACCGGTGAGGACCAGCCACAGCACCGGCATCGCCTTGGACGGCATCGGCTGCGGGTGCGACAGGCCGGACGTCTGGGCGGAGTCGGGCGGGGTGCTGCCCGGGGGCACGCCGCCCCCGGGTTCCAGGTCCGGGGTCCGGCGGGGATCCGGGTCCGGCGGTGGGGCGGTCATGGGGTACGTCCTTCCGTCGCTTCCGCGGCGGGTGCCCGGCCCGGGGCCGGGCAAACCCCGGCTCACTCCCGCGAACGCGACTACCGGCCCCGTTCCGGCGCAGTTGCCCGCCCATGGCCGGGCCCCGAGCCTCGCCCGCAAGCTGCCGCGAGGCCCGGCGGGCGGCCAGGTGAGCCTGGGTCACTTCCGCAGGCGGCGGCCACCAGCGGCACCGGCGCAACCCGGCCGGTCCGACCCCACCAACCCCGGCTCACTCCCGCGAACGCCGATTGCCGGCCGCATCTCGGCGTAGCCGGTCCGTCTGAGCCGAGATCTCGCCCAGCTGCTCGGCCAGGCCGGCGTGCGCGGCCCTCAGGTGCGGCTGGGCGGCGGCCAGCGGGGGGAGCAGCGTCGCCGGGTCGTCGTCGCCGAGGGCTGCTCCGAGGCGGTCCGCGCTCTCCTGGGCTGCTGGGCCGAGGCCGTCCAGTGCGCTGACCCGGCCGGCCAGCTGGCGCAGGATCGCCGAATTGCGGCGGGCCCAGTCCGCGACGGCCCGGTCGCCCGCGCGGCGGTCGCGTTCCGCGTCCACCCGGGCCTCGCCGGTCTTCTCCCCTGTGTGCGACGGCTGCAGCCTCAGGTAACGCCGTTCCGCGGCCTGGCGGCTCGCGACGCCCAGGGCCGGTGCGAGGGCCACCCAGCTGGCGCCCGCCGCCCGGGCCGCGGTGATCAGCTCCGGTTCCCAGCTCGCCAGCTGCTCCCGCAGCAGCCGGAGGCCGGACAACGCGGCCAGCACCTCGTTGCGGTCACCCACCCCGGCGCGGGCGGCCGCGACCACCTCCTCGATCCGGCGCAGGGCGCCGGTGGGATCGGTTCCGTCCATCACGTCATCCTTTCGACGACCCACATCTTGTCATCGTTTTGACGACATGCTAGAACAGAGCCGCGTGTTGACACCAGAGCTGTCAGATTCCAGGAGGTGGGTCCCGATGTTGATGCGCACCGACCCGTTCCGCGACCTCGACCGGTTCGCCCAGCAGGTCTTCGGCGCCGGCACCTGGTCGAAACCGGCCGCGATGCCGATGGACGCCTACCGCGCCGGCGACGAGTTCGTGGTGTGCTTCGACCTCCCCGGCGTCGATCCCGGCGCCGTCGAGCTGGACGTCGAACGCAATGTCCTCACCGTGAAGGCCGAACGACGGCCCCTGCCGAGCGGTGACGACGTCCGGATGCACGTCTCCGAACGACGGCTCGGCGTGTTCTCCCGCCAGCTGTTCCTCGGCGACACCCTGGACACCGAGCACATCACCGCGAACTACGACGCCGGGGTGCTGACCGTCCGCATCCCCATCGTCGAGAAGGCGAAGCCGCGGCGCATCGAGATCGCCGCCGCCGGCGACCGCACGCAGCTCGAAGCCTGATGTCCGATCGAGGCGGGGGCCCGGGTGCCCCCGCCTCCACCGCGCCGAGGAGGGCGTGCGGTGACCGGAATTCCGACGACCCTCAGCGTGACACCCTTGCTCGAGGAACTGCTCGCCCGGATCGCGGCCGACGTGCCGGGCGCCCTCGGCGCGGCGGTTTCCGTGCACCACCGCGGCGGCCCCTTGCACCTGGCGGCCGCGCACGGCCTTTCCGCGGCGCTCGTCCCCGCCCAGCTGAGCGGGCTCGGCGGTCCCGTCCCGGCCGCCGGCCGGACCGGCGAGCCGGTGGTGAGTGCGGACGTCTACGCCGACGGCCGCTGGCCGTCCCTGACGCTGAACGGACTGGTGGAACACCACCCCGCCCTCGCGGCAGAGTGGGCGCGGGTACGCGGGATCGCGGCCCTGCCCTCGGCCTGGGACGCCGACGGGACGCTGGTGCTGTCGGTCGTCCTGGATCGCCCCGCCACCGACGAAACCGTGAACGTGCTCCGGCGTCACGAGCGGCTCGCCGCGATGGCGCTGGTCGTCGCCGAAGCGACCCAGCCGGACCGGACCGGCCAGATGCTGGACCTCCTCCAGTCGCGAGCCGCGCTGGAGGAAGCCAAGGGCATCGTCATCGCACTCCGCCGCTGCGACCCCGACGAAGCCTGGGACACGCTGCGGCGAGCGAGCCAGGAGTTCAACGTCAAGGTGCGCGAACTCGCCGTCGCACTGGTGGAACTGCTCGGCGGCGCCCCGGCTCCCCAGCCCGCCGGCGAGCGCACGATCCACCCCGGCCCGGCCGCGCGACGCGCCGCGCGGCAGGTGCTGAGCGCCCTCGAAAGCCGCTGATTCAGGGCCGTTCGACGCGGAAGACCGCGATGCGCTCCGCGGCCGCCGCGACCGCGTCCGGCGTCGGCGCGGCCGCCAGGCCGGTCGTCACGAACCGCTTCCCCACGCTCGGCGGGCTCGTTTCGACGAGCCGGCGCAGGACCGGCCGCCGTGCTTCGACCGGCAGTTCGGCCAGCCGCGCGGCCGACGAGCGGCGGCCGCGGGTGAGCGTCACCTCGCCCGCGGCCCGCGCGTTCGCCACCCAGGCCGCCTTCGGATACGCCTGGACGATGTAGTGCTGCCCGTCGATGGGGTTGACGGCGATGGGGAACGTGCGCGGGACGCCGGTGCGGCGCCCTGGCACGGTGAGCAGCTGCATCGGGCCGAAGGCGACGCCGAGCCGCTGCAGCCCGACCACGATCTTGTTGCCGGTGTTGACCATCCGACGGTAGCTCTGCGCTGTTGTCATGCCCCGACGGTACACCAACTCATACGAAACTCGTATGATCCGAACCTCGTATTTACTTTCGCTCGGGACCGGGCTCCGATTCCGGCGGCAGCGGATCCGGCACGGGCACACTGCCGGGTTCGGGAAGCGGCCGGTCCGGCGGCGGATCCGTCTCCGGGACGACGGGTTCGGGCGGTATCGGCGGTGCGGTCATCGGTTTTCCCTCCGCCACGCGCCGCCCGCGGTCCGGGCGGCGATCACCTCGTGGGCTACCCGCTGCGGTTGACTCTGACACCGTGTCAGGCGCTATCCCGGACCCCATGACACCTTTCCGCACCGCGACCGAGGTGGCCGCCGGGATCCGCCGTGGCGAGCTCTCGGCGCGTGACCTGACCGAACAGCTCTTCGCCCGCATCGACGCCTCCACCGTCAACGCCGTGATCGCGACCTGCCGCGCCTCCGCGCTCGAAGCCGCGGAGGAAGCCGATCGGGCAGTGGCGCGCGGTGACGACGTCGGGCCGCTGCACGGTGTCCCGATGACGATCAAGGACGCCTTCGCCGTGCAGGGCCTGCCCACGACCTGGGGCGAGCCGGCGTTCGAAGACTGCGTCGCGGACGAGGACGCGGCGGTCGTCGAACGGCTGCGGGCCGCGGGCGCGATCGTCGTCGGCAAGTCGAACGTCCACCACCTGCTCGCGGACTTCGGCCGGACCGAGAACCCCCTCCACGGGCGGACGCTCAACCCGAGAGGCCCCGACCGGACGCCGGGCGGCTCGAGCGGCGGTGCCGCGGCCGCGCTCGCCGACGGCCTGACCTACCTCGAATACGGCTCCGACCTGGCCGGGTCGATCCGGATCCCGGCCGCCTACTGCGGTGTCCACGGCCTCAAGCCCACCCCGGGCACCGTGCCGCTGCGCGGCTTCCAGCCGCCGGGACCGCCCACGACGCTCGCCCGGGAATTCCCCTCGGCGGTCGGCCCCCTGGCCCGGTCGGCGACCGATCTGCGGCTGGCGCTGCGCGTCACGGGCGGTCCCTTGCCACCCGCCCGGCGGTCCCGGCTCGACGACTTCCGCGTCGGCGTCGTGCTCGACGATCCGGCCTGCCCGGTGACCGGCGAGGTCGGCGCGGCGCTGTCGGACGCCGTCGACGCGCTGGCCCGCGCCGGGGTGCGGATCCGCGAGGGCTGGCCGGCGGACGTCGACCCGAGTGCCCAAGCCGAGGCGTTCGGTTTCCAGGTGGAGCTGTTCTTCGCGAGCCAGGAAGGCCGTGAGCCGGCCGGGACCGCCGAGCAGGAGCAGCGGCGGTTCGCGGCCGGGGCGGCCTGGGCCCGGTACTTCGCCGACGTCGACGTCTTCCTCTGCCCGACGGTGTTCACCACCGCCCCCGCCCACGACGACCGGCACCGCTACGACGACCAGGTGTTCTGGATCGCCCAGGCGTCGCTGCCCGGGCTGCCGGCGGTCACGGCCCCGGTGGGGCCGGCCGGCCTGCAGGTCGTCGGGCCCGCGCACGAGGACGGCACCGCGATCACGTTCGCGGAACTCGCCGAGGACGTCGTCGGTGGGTTCGTCCCGCCTGGGGCAGGATCGGGCCGTGTTCTCGATCGGTGATTTCGCCCGCCACGGCCGGGTGTCGGTCCGGATGCTGCGCCACTACGACGCACTCGGGCTGCTGCGCCCGGCCCGCGTCGACCCGGCGACCGGCTACCGCAGTTACACGGCGGCCCAGCTGGCGCGGCTCAACCGGATCGTCGCGCTGAAGGACCTCGGCTTCACCCTGGAGCAGGTGGCCACGCTGCTGGCGGACGAGGTCACGGTCGAGCAGGTCCGCGGCATGCTGACGCTGCGGCGCGCGGAACTGGAGGCCGCGCTGGCCGAAGGAGCGGCGCGGCTGGCGCGGGTCGAGGCCCGGCTGCGGACGATCGAGGCGGAAGGCCGCCTGCTCGCCGACGACGTCGTCGTCAAGGAGCTGCCGGGGATGCGGGTGGTAGAGCTGACCGGGATCGCGGCGGGCTTCGCCCCGGAGGCGATCGGGCCGGTGGTGCACCCGCTGTGCGCGGAGCTCGGCCGGCGGCTCCCGCAGGCGGACGTCACACCGGCGGGCCGGCTGACCTGTTACTACGAGCAGCGCGCGGAGGACGAGGTCGTGGTGCACGCCGCGATCCCGGCGTCGGTCGGCGGCGGTGACCTCGACGGCCTGACGGTCGCGGACCTGCCGGCCACCCGCGCGGCCACGCTCGTCCACCGCGGCCCGATCGACGACGTCCTGCCCGCGTGGCAGGCGGTGGTGCGGTGGATCGACGACCACGGCCGCCGGTCGGCCGGGCCGCAGCGGGAGGTCTACCTGGACTGCCCGGAGGACCCGGCGGGCTGGGTGACGGAGCTGCAGGAGCCGATCAGCTGAGCGCGGCGAGCCGGTCCGCGAGCCTGCCGCTGCCCGCCCGCACGGCCAGGTCCCGGATCTCGCCGAACCCGAGGTCACCGAGGCTGAACTGGCGGACGATCCGCGTCACCCGGCTCTTCACCTGCTCCGCGTCCCCGCGGACGGCCCGGCCGAGGTAGGCGTCGAGCCGCTCCAGGAAGGCGCGTTCGCGGGCGCCTCGGTCCGCGCACCACAGGTGCACCAGGTCGGTGCCCAGGACGGCGAACGAACCCATCTTGGCCAGGGGCACGGGCCCGTCCGGCTGGAAGCTCTTCGCGGGCAGGGTCACCCGCCACCCGCCCTGCGCCGTGCGGGTCGGGGGATGCTCGGCGATCCCCTTGCCGGTGAGCCAGGTCTTGATCCTGGCCTCCGTCTGCTCGGCGCTCACCGCACGGGCGTCCGACTCGAGGACCCCGAGGATTTCGGGGGTCGATTCGCAGAGCGCGCCGAGCTCCGGGTCGGCGACGTCGCTCGCCTGGGTGTAGACCAGCTGCCGGATCCGGCCGGCCGAGCCGGTCGCGCGCACGACGAACATCGGCAGGTACACGCACTCTTCACCGAGGCTCTCCGGGTGCTCGATCCGGGTCGGCAGGTTGTAGTGGTCGCGATCCGCGCGCCCGGCCAGCTCGGCGAGGGCCTCCCGGCGGAAACCGTGGCTGGTGTGGAGCATCCGGTAGGTGCGGGCGCCCTCCTCGGCCGTGGCCGCCGGGATTTCGCCGACGGTCAGGAAGGTGACCACCCCGGCGTCGTAATACGCACGGCTCAGCGGGACGGAGCGGAACCCGTCGAAGTACAGCTTCCGGCGGTCCTCGCGCCGGGCGACGTAACACACCTGGTCCCGGTGGGACTGCCGCCCGAGGTCGGTCAGTTCCACGCGCCCGCCGACCCACCGGAGGTGGCCGATCCGGTCGAGGACCCGCAGCGCCCGGTCGACCAGCGCGTGGTCCAGCGCGAAGAACCCAGCCAGTTCGGCCACGGTGCACAGGCCGGCCTCCGCGATCCCGCGCTCGAGGTACCGGTCGATCAGCTCGTACGGCCGGCCGTCGGTGGTCGTCGCCCGCACTTCGACCTGCCAGACGGGCAGGAGGATCGCGAAGATCCGGGTCGGGGTCAGGCCCTGGCCGAAGGCCGCGTCTTCGAGAGCGCGTTCCTCCGGGTAGCGCAGCAGCCGGCCGGTCATGACGCGTCCCGCAGGTCGTCCAGCAGGCGCGCGATGTCCTGGTACGACCGGACGTCCCCGGCCGCGGCCGCGTGCTCGCCCAGCGAGCGGGCCAGCTCGCGGAAGTCGCCGTCACGGGCCAGCCGGAGCATGGCGAGGTCGCCGATCAGCACCAGCTGCTGCTTGGCGCGGGTGAAGGCGACGTTCGCCCGGCGCAGCTCGCGCAGGAACCCGACGTTCTTCGACCGGTTGCTGCGGGTGAACCCGTAGAGGATCACGTCCCGTTCGCCGCCCTGGAACGAGTCCACGGTCCCCACGTTGGTGTCGATCGTGTCCTGCTCCGGGATCTGCGCGCGGAGCAGCTCCTTGACGAGTTTCACTTGCGCCGCATAGGGAACGATCAGTGCCCACTCCTCGTGCCGCCGGTGGTAGAAGGCCGCGAGCTCGCTGAGCAGGCGGGCCTCCGCGAGGTTGACCGTGCCGCCCGGCAGCCGCGGATCCCAGTCGCGGGCCGGGGTTTCGGCGCGCTGGGCCGCCGAAAGGCCCGAGGTGTCCACGAACGCCAGCGGGCTGGCGAACAGCGGGTCGTCGTGGTCGCGCTCCACCATCGTCTTGAGCGTGTTGCGGTAGAACGTCTCCGAGATGAAGTCCGCGATGACCTTCGGCATCCGGCGCTGCTGACGCAGCTGGACGACGTGGCTCTCCGGCAGGTGCCCGACGAGAACCTCCAGGGCGCTCTTCGTGACGAGGTCGCGGAAGGCGGGGTCATCACTGCGGTCCGCCCAGGCTTCGACCTCGTCGTCGACGAACGGCGGCAGCTGACGGTCGTCACCCACCAGCACCGTCCGCTCGGCCCGCACGAGCGGCACCAGCAGGTTGTTGACGCTGATCTGGCCGGCTTCGTCGACGATGGCGAGGTCGAACTCCACCTCGGCGATCTCCGGACGCGACGCCGCACCGATGCACGTCGCACCGATGACGTCGGCGTAGCGGATCAGCTCCGGGTAGAGCTGCTCGACCGCACCGGAGGCCTCCTCGTGCCATTCGTCGAGCAGCTTCGCCCGCGCTTCCAGCAACGCCAGCCGCGGACCGAGCCACTGGTGGAACCGGGCGAGCCCGGCCATGGCCGCTTCGGCGTCGCCGTCGTCGTGGAGCACCGGCAAGGCGTCCGCCGGCCCCACGGCGACCCGGACGGCGTGCGCGGCCGCCATCGCCCCGGCTCGGCGTTCGTCGGTCCGGCGACCGGCTTCTTGGAGGGCCTGCCGGGCGAGCTGCACCTCGGGGACGTCCCGGGTGGCCCGGTCGAGCGCGTGCCCGGCCGTGTCCACCGCACCGCGGAGCCGGTCGGCGGCCTGCCGGAGTCCGGCGAGTTCGGTGCTCCCGGCGGCCAGCAGCCGGGCTCGCCGCCGAGCCACGGCTTTCGCGAGAAAGCCGGGCCACGGCGGCCGGGCGCGTGCCTGCTGATCGCGCTGCGCGAGGCGGTTCACCTTGTCCTGCCGCTTGGCGGCTTTCGCCTGCTGGCGGGTGAGCGCGGCGACCGCGGCCGCGAACTGCTCCTGGGCCGGTCCGCCGAAGTGGCGCCGCACCTCGGCCAGGTGGTTCGCGGCGGCTCGGAGCGCCCCGAGCGCGTCACCGAGTTCCCCGATCCGGCGGCCGAGCTCCTGGGCCCAGCGTCCGGCGTTCGGCAAGCCCGCGTACTTCGGACGGGCCGCCGCGGTGGTGGCCAGGACCTCGGCCCGCAGCTCGGCCGCCAGCCGCTCCAGCAGGAACGGGCGGCCGGACGCATCGACCTTGCCCTCGTTGCCGACCCGGACGACCACGACGTCCGCGGGCAGCTTGGCCAGGACGTTGTCCACCGCCCGGTTCGTGTGGGAGGCCACGAGCACGGGTCCTCGCTCGGGAGCCAGCGCGCACGCCCGCGCGATCTGGCTGATCGTCCGCGTCTTGCCCGTGCCCGGTGGCCCGAGGACCACCAGCAGATCGGGCACGCCGAGCGCGTTCCGGAACGCGGCGAGCTGGTCTTCGTCGAGTTCTTCGCCCGGCTGCACCGGAACCGGCCGGTACGGCTGCACCCGGTGGTCGACGAGCACCGGGAGCAGGGACCGGTTGCGGGTCCGCCCGGTCCGCAGGAGGGCGACGGCCTCGCGCTGCTTGGCGTAGACGACGTCGCTGGAGCTGAGTTCCAGTTCTCCCTGCTGCGCCAGTCGTTCCCAGCTGATCGGCTGGTCGAAGCGGACCGTCACCCGGTCGCCTGCGGTCCGGGTCACCTGGCCGCGCTGTTCCGGTTCGCCGCGCACCTGCACGAACCTGTCGCGATCCGGAACCCGGCCGCCGACGACCCGGAAGACGTAGACCGGCGAACCGGTGTACCGCCGCTCCCCCACCGTTTCCACGGCCCGGTACGGGTAGGCCGGCGCCGAGCGGCTCCGGTTCGCGGCGAGCTGCTGGTCGGTGTCGATCACCTCGTCCAGCCGGTCCAGGAACCGCGTGTGCGCGGGCACCTCCCGGACCGGCCGCTCCCGGTCCCGGTGCAGCCCGGCCCAGGCCTGTTCGATCCGCGGCCAGTGCGCGGACGACCCCGGCGGGATCTCGCGGCGTTCGAAGACGGTGTGCCACGCCGTGCGCAGGAGCAGGCAGCCCCGAGCCAGCCGATCGTGGTCCCGCAGCCGGATCGGGGTGATCCCCGCGATCGTGTAGGCGTCGCCGTACTGGGTGACGAAGAGCCGCACCAGGTAGGTGTGGGTGTGCAGCAGCAGGCTCGGGTCGCCACCCGGGCGCTGCGGCGGGCTCAGCGTGGCCGGCACGCCCTCGGACCGGGCGGCCAGATCCGCCGCGACCCGGCCGATCCCCGCGGGCAGGCCGGGGTGGTCCCGGCGCTGCCGCTCCAGCCGCCCGTCGAGCGACTTCGCCGGGACGAGCACGACCCAGCGGGGAAGATCGACAATCTCCAGCAACCGGAACTCCTCATCGGCGGTGATCGAGCGCGGCCGCCAGGAACCGCATCGCGGGGCGGCTCGCCGGGTCGGTGGCCAGGGCGGCGTCGATGGCGACGGCCGCGCGTTCGGGCAGCGCGGTGGCGAACTGACGGACGGGCACGGGAACGGCCGGGTCCGGCGCGAACCCGGTGACGACGTGGTAGGCGACGGCCGCGAGCTGGCGGACGTCGGTCCACGGCCCCACCCGGCCGGCGCTGCGGACCCGCTGTTCGGGAGCTTGGTAGGGCGGTGTTCCCTCGCCGGGCCGGAAGTCCGTCCCGGCGAGGCCGAGGTCCCGCAGCACGACTCGCCCGTCGTCGAACCGGACGAGCCCCGCCGGGGTGAGCAGCCGGTGGGTGGCGCCCCGGGCGTGCAGGAGCGTCAACGTGCGGCCGAGGCCGGCCAGACCGGACAGCGTCCGGCGGCTGCGCCAGGCGTCGATCACCTCGGCGGGCTGCGGGACGAAGTCGGCCAAGGTGGCGGACTTCGAGCCAGGCCACGCGGTCACGAGCGTCACCACGCCGTTCTCCCGGACCAGCTCCCGGACCGCCGGGAAACCGTTGCCGCGCAGGGCGGTCAGGAGGTCGCGTTCGCGGGTCAGCGCCGCCGACGCCGCCAGCGCGGCCGGGGTCTCCCGCCGGACGTCGACCTGCCGCAGCCAGACGTCCTCGTGCGGCGGCCCCAGCCGCAGCGCCCGCGCCTGGCGGAGGGCCGCGTCTTCGAGCGGGTCACCGTGGACGAGGTACCGCACCCCGCCGATCTCGACCTCCGCCTCCGCGGTCAGGAGCTCGGCCGGCCGGCTCGGCGCGGGCCGGACGCCCACGACGACCGGGTCGACGCCGTGTTCCGGTACGACGAAGGGAACGAGCGGCGGCATTTCGTAGAGCGGCGTGCCCGCCAGTGCCGCCAGCAGATTCCGGACGCCGGGAAGCGTCAGTTCCTCGACCGCGTAATGCGTCGTCGAATGGGCGCACAGGCACTCCGGGATTTCGCCGGCGTCATGCCCGGGCAGCACGACCGGCAGAATCCGGCGCGTCTCCCCGGGCAGATCACGGGCGAGGTTGTCGCGGAGCATCGCGGCTTCGAGCACTTTCGCGCTCCCGGCCGCCGACGGCACGCGGCCGTCCACGATGTGTTTGTACTGCGGGGAAGCGATGGCCAGCACGAACTCGGCCTCCCGGAGCCGGCCGATGGTCCACGCCGTCCAGTCCCGCCGCCGATCGGTGTACCAGACGTCCAGCTGCGCGTCGACGCCGGCTTTTTCGCGCAGGAAGGTCGCGAACTCCCGGACCGCGCGATCGTGTTCCGCCGAATCGTGGGCATAGGACACGTAGATCCGCGGCGAAGTGCCGGCTGTCCCCACTTCTGACCCTTCCCCCCGCAAGATCACGGCGGCTTGTACCCTCTCATGATCGCGAACGGGGCAGCACCGAACGCGGTAACTGTCCGATATTTGTCCTGTTTTCCCGCTGAGGACTTCCGATGGCGAACCGGTACGACAGCCACCAGCCCGGTGACCACCCCAAGGTCTTCGTCTCCTACACCCACGACAGCGAAGAACACCGGGAAGCCGTGCTGGCCTTCGCCGATTTCCTGGTGCGGAACGGAATCGACGTGGTGCTGGACCGCTGGGCCACCGACCGGCGGCGGGACTGGCAGGCCTGGATGACCCGGAACATCACCGAGTCGGACCACGTCCTGGTCATCGCGTCCGAGGGCTACCGGCGGATGGGCGACGGGATCGGGCCGAACCACCTGAACCTGGGCGGCCAGGCGGAAGCCGCGCTGCTGCGCGACCGGCTCCAGGGCGACCGCGCGACCTGGACGGCCAAGATCCTCCCGGTACTCCTGCCCGGCCACGGCAAACACGAGATCCCGGACTTCCTCCTGCCCAACGCGGCCGACTGGTATGAGGTGCCGGCCAACACCCCGGAGGCGGCGGAGTCCCTGCTGCGGGTGCTCACCCGCCAGCCGCGGGACCTCCCGCCCGCGCTCGGGCCTCGGCCGATCCTGCCGCCGCGGTCCGGTTCCGCACCGGCCCGGATCACCATCCCGGGCGGGCTTCCGGTCGTCTGGCGACCGGAGTTGCTGCCGGCGGGTTACCAGTCGCAGGGGCCGCTGGTCGAAGTGCACCTCGTCCCGGCTTCGCCGTTCGCGCGCTACGGCGTGCTCAAGCTCGAACGGATCGCCGACGAATTGGCGGCGTCGGGGCGCGCCAAGGGCCTCTTCTCGCAGGCGCAAGCCATCTCCGTCGGCTCGTCGGCCGACGCCGCGTGGGCGTTCTCGACGGACTGGAGCGCCGGGGAGTGCGGTCTTGCGGTGCTCCGCGGCGGCCAGCGCACGTGCTGGTTCCCACCGGCGAAGGCGAGCATCGGCTGGATCCTCGACCGGGCCGACCTGTCCGCGAAAGTCGCCGACCGGCTGGACCTGCTGCTGCAGATCGGCCTTCCCTTCCCGGAGACCTTCGCGACGGCGATCGCCCTGGATCCGGTGGGCCTGACCCGGCTGGGGCACCTTCCCGAAGCCGACGCGCGCAGCGCAACGCTGCCCTTCGATCCGGCGGAGCGCATCAGGGTCGACACCGAAGAGGCCTTCCTCGTCGAGGAACTCCGAAGCTCGGCCCAGGACGTCGCCGAGGAGCTGGCCGCCCGGCTCGTCGTCGCCTTCAAGCGCTGATCAGCTCGGCCGCGGGTGGTGGGCGTGGTCGCCCGAGGGGATGTCGCGGTCCACGTGGTCCGCGTGGTGCAGGGCCTGGGCCAGGAGGCCGCGGACGTGGTTGTCCGCCGCCGAGTAGTACACGAACGTTCCCTCCCGGCGGCCCTTCACCAGGCCCGCCAGCCGCAACTTGGCCAAGTGCTGGCTGACCGCCGTGGGGGCGGCGCCGGCCAGTTCGGCCAGGCAGGCCACCGAGGATTCGCCCTGCAGCAACGCCCACAGCACCTTGATCCGGGTCGGGTCGGCCAGCAGGCGGAACGACTCAGCGGCCAGGTGGACCTGCTCTTCGGTGGGCATGTCGAACTCCGGCAGCGACGCGTGCATGACCGTAACCTTACTACTTGCGTATCTGCGTGCTTGCGCAGATAGAGTGGGTTCATGCACGGACACTCGAAGTGGCGGCCGCACCGCCACGACAGCGCCGACCGCGTCGACCACGCCCTCGAGACCAGCCGGCGCGGGATGCGCGCGCTGGGGTGGTCGTTCGCCGCGCTGTCCGTCACCGCCGTCGCGCAGCTTGCGCTCGTGCTCGTCACCGGATCGGTGGCGCTGCTCGGCGACACCGTGCACAACTTCGCCGACGCGTTGACCGCCGTCCCGCTCGGCGTGGCGTTCCTGCTCGGCCGGCGCGCCGCGACCCGCCGCTACACCTACGGATTCGGACGCGCCGAAGACCTCGCCGGTGTGGTCGTCGTGCTCGTCGTCGCGGCTTCGGCCGCGGTCGCCGGGTACGAATCGGTGGCGCGGCTGCTCGATCCCCGGCCGGTCGCCCACCCCTGGGTGGTCGCCGCGGCCGGGGTGATCGGCTTCGCCGGCAACGAACTCGTGGCCCGGTACCGGATCAGGATCGGCCGGGAGATCGGCTCGGCCGCCCTGGTCGCCGACGGGCTGCACGCGCGCACCGACGGCTTCACGTCACTGGCCGTCGTCGCCGGGGCGGCCGGCGTCGGCTTCGGCTTCCCCGCCGCGGATCCGATCGTCGGGCTCGTCATCACCGTCGCGATCCTGTTCGTCCTGCGCGACGCCGCGAAGGAGGTCTTCCGGCGGCTCCTGGACGCCGTCGACCCCGCGTCGGTCGAGCTGGCCGAACGGACGGCCCGGGACGTCGAGGGCGTGCTCGACGCCCGGGAGCTCCGGATGCGCTGGATCGGGCACCACCTCCGGGCCGAGCTCGCCGTGACGGTGGCGGCGGACCTGACCGTCGAGTCCGCCCACCGGCTCGCGCACGAGGTGGAACACCGGCTGCTGCACACGATCCCGCGCCTGACCGCGGTCGTGGTCCACACCGAACCGGCCACCGGCGCGGACCGGGCGCACGAGACCGTCGCCCACCACCGCTAGCACCCGACGGGCTGCTCCGCCGGCTCCGGCTTCGCGCTCAGCACCCCGGCGAACACCGCCGCCAGCACGCACAGGACCACCGGCACCGCGAACGTCACGTTCAGCGGCATCCACCGCGTCAGCCCGCCGATGAGCGCCGGGCCGGCCAGCAGGCCGACGTAGCCGAGGCCGACCACGCGGGCCATCAGCGCGCCCGACGCCCGCGTGTCCAGGTTGCCCGCCGCGGTGAACAGCTGCGGGACACCGCCCGAGAGGCCCAGGCCGAACAGCGCCCAGCCCACCAGGGACACCGGCACCCACGGCGCCGCCGCGGCGATCGTCAGGCCGACCGCCGCCAAGGTGGCTCCGTAACGGACGATCGCCGCCGGGCCGGCCCAGGCCGCGACGCGGTCGGTCAGGAACCGGCCGGTCGTCATCGCCACCGCGAACGCGCCGTACGCCAGGGCCGCCGTGGACGCCGACGTGCCGAGCACCTTCTCCATGTGGAGCGCGGCCCAGTCGTTCGCGACGCCCTCCGACAGCATCAGCGCGAGCGCCAGCAGGCCGAGCAGCCAGACCGTGCGGCCCGGCGTCCGGCGCGTGACGACCGGCCCGGCCACCTCGGGAGAGGCGGCGGCGGGCGCGTCGGCCGGTTCCATCAGGAACCGCGCCGACAGCACGGAAAGCAGCACGCAGACCAGGCCGGTGCCGGTGAGCGTCACGCCGGTGGGCACGCCCGCGCCGAGCGTCGCCGCGCCGATGACCGCGGCGATCGCGCCGCCGATCGACCACATCGCGTGGAACGCCGCCATGATCGGGCGCGGGTAGGCGCGCTCGACGACGACCGCGTGGGAGTTCATCCCGACGTCGATCGCGCCGTTGCCGAAGCCGAAGAAGGCCAGCGACAGACCCAGTGCCCACCACGAGTTCGCGAACCCGGGCGCGCACACCGCGAGGCCCATCAGGATCCCGGCGGCCGGGACCAGCCGCCGGTGCCCGAGCCGGTCGACGAGCGGCCCGGCCACCTGCATGCCGGCGAACGCGGCGCCGCCGAGCACCAGCAGCAGCGCGCCCAGCGTGCTGTGCGAAATGCCGGTCGCGCGCTCGACGTTCGGGATGTGCACCACCCACATGCCCATCGCGAACCCGTTGAGGCCGAAGAACATGAAGGTCGCGAACCGGGCGGCGCGCGGGCGGGGCGGGACGGTCATCGGCTCTCCAAGGGGACGGCGACGTGCACGAGTACGCCGCGCTCGGTCAGCACGGCACGCTGGTCTTCGGGCGCGCCGGGGTCGGTGATCACCACGCCGGCGCGGTCGGCGGGACAGATGCAGGCGAGCGCGCGGCGGCCCCACTTGGCGCCGTCGGCGAGCACGATCGTCCGGGCCGCGACCTCGAGCGCGGTCCGCTTGACCTCGGCGTCGTCCAGGTCGAAGGCGGTGAGCCCGGAGTCGACGCCGAGCGCGCAGGGGCTCAGCACGGCGACGTCGAACCGCAGGGCCCGCAGCGACGCCAGCGTCAGCGGGCCGGCCAGGGCCTGCTCCCCCGGCCGCGCTTCGCCGCCGGGCAGCAGCAGCCGGACGCCGGGCACCTCGGCCAGCTCGCGGGCCGCGTGCAGGGACAGCGGCATCACGGTGATCGGACGCCCGCGCAGCAGCCGCGCGAGTTCGAAGGCCGTCGTGCCGCGGTCGAGGACGACGGTCTCGCCGTCGCGGATCAGCTCGGCCGCCGCGGTGGCGATGGCGCGCTTCGCCGCGAGCCCGGCCGTCGCGCGGGCCGCGAACGGCGGCTCCGGCCCCGGCGGCGACGCCGGGACCGCGCCGCCGTGCACCCGGCGCAGCACGCCCCGGGACGCCAGGTGGTCGAGGTCGCGGCGGACGGTCATCTCCGACGCCCCGGTCGCTTCGGCCAGCTCGGCGACGCCCACCTGAGCGGCGCCGCGCAGGCGTTCCACGATCACCTGCTGCCGCTCCGCGCTCTTCACGTCGCGATATTCGCAATCCGGGCAGGCACGCACAACCGGTTTGTTCATCCGCTCACCCGGCATGTGCGAACCACCACTGGGGCATGATGGTCGGCGTGCACGCCGCCGAGACCACCGCGACCCCGTGACCGGGGGCTACCTGAAGGGCCGGATCCGCCGCGAAGACATCATCACGGCGGCGGCCGCGGCGTACGGCGAGCTCGGCTACCACGGCTCGTCGCTGCGGGAGATCGCCAAGCGCGTCGGGATCTCGCACGCCGGCCTCCTCTACTACTTCCCCACCAAGGAGGCCCTGCTCGCCGCGGTGCTCGAACGCCGGGACGCCGACGACTCCGAGCGCGAGCAGCTCACCGTGCCGCCCGGGCTCGAGGTCCTGCGCCACTTCGTCGCGCTCGCCGAGCACAACGTCCGCCACCCCGGGATCGTCGACCTCTACTCGCGGCTCGCCGCCGAAGCGGTCGCCCCGGACCACCCGGCGCACGAGTACTTCGTGCGCCACTACCGGGCCGCCCGCGACGGCGTCCACGAGTCGTTCGAGGCCCTCGCCGCCCGCGGTGAGCTGCGGGACGGCGTCGAGCCCGGACTGGCGGCACTGACCTTCATCGCCCTGATGGACGGCCTGCAGGTGCAGTGGCTGACCGTGCCCGGCGCCGTCGACTTGGTCGGCTCGCTGCGCTTCTACCTGCAGAACCTGCTCACCGTCCCGCTCTAGAGGGTCTTCGCGTACGGGTCCCACCCCGCCGGCAGCAGCGGCGGGACCTCGATGGTGCTCTCGACCTCCACGCTCTGCCCGCGCGTCATGGATTCGTCGATGGCCAGCATCGCGTCGAGCACGTGGTAGGCCAGCTCGCCGGACGCGCGTTCCGGCACGCCCGCCCGGATGGCCCGGGCCAGTTCCAGCGCGCCGGTGCCGCGCGAAGCCGCGTGTCCGTGCGGCGCCAGCTCTTCCGGCTCGTCCCGGTCGAGCAGGTGCAGCCGGGTGGGCTCGTCGAACCGGTTGGGGTCCGGCAGCACGGCCGTGCCCAACGTGCCGGTCAGCTCGGCCAACGCGGGCCGCTTGAGCGCCGAGTCGAAGCTCAGGACCAGCTGCGCGGAGGCGCTCTCGAACTCGACGAGCGCGGTGACCGTCGTCGGCACCAGCACCGGGAACTCGGTACCGGCCCGCGGCCCGGATCCGACGACCCGGGTGTCCCGCGCCCGCCCGCCGGCCCCGGTGACGCGCCGGATCGGGCCGAGCAGGTGCACCAGCATCGTGAGGTAGTACGGGCCCATGTCGAGCAGCGGGCCGCCGCCGGGCTGGAAGTAGAACTCCGGCGCCGGGTGCCACAGCTCCGGCCCCGGCACCTGGAACAGCGCGAGTGCGGTGAGGGGACGGCCGATCCGGCCCGCGTCGACGGCGTGGCGCGCGGTCTGCAGCGCGGCGCCGAGCACGGTGTCGGGCGCGCTCGCCACGCGCAGGTTCTTCTCCCGCGCGCGATCGAGGAGCTTGCGGCCGGTCTGGCGGTCCAGCGCCAGGGGTTTCTCCGTCCACACGTGCTTGCCCGCTTCGAGCGCGGCGAGCCCGACCTCGACGTGCGCGGCCGGGACGGTCAGGTTGACGACCAGCTCGACGTCCGGGTCGGCCAGCAGTTCCGCCACCGTGCCCGCGCGCGGCACGCCGTGTTCGGCCGCGCGCGCCGCCGCTCGGGCGGTGTCGAGGTCGGCGACCCGCACCACGCGGACGTCCGGGAAGGCGGTGAGGTTCTCGAGGTAGGTGCCGCTGATGACGCCGGTGCCGATGATCCCGACACCGACCGGCCCGCCGGTCACCGGTCCGCGCCGCTCAGGAAGGCGTGGCTGGCCGCGATGGCCTCGAAGAGGTCGCCGGCCGGGCCACTGTAGGCGTCGAACTCGACCACGCGCAGCGCGTCCGGCGCGGCGGCGAGCACGTCGGCGACCGGCACCCGGCCCTGGCCGGCCGGGACCTGGCCGGTGGCGTCGGTGGCGAGGCCGCCGTCCTTGACGTGGATGGCCCGCACCCGATCGCCGAGGCGCCGCAGCAGGGCGGCCGCGTCCTCGCCTCCCGCGGTGGCCCAGTAGGTGTCGACCTCGAGGGCGACCGCCGGGTCGAGCTGCTCGGCGAACACCTCGAAGGCGCTGCGGCCGTCGATCCGGGATTCCAGTTCCCACCAGTGGTTGTGGTAGCCGACGGCGACGCCGTGCTCGGCCGCGAGCTTCGCGGCGGCGTTGAGCCCCTCCGCCGTGGCCGCGATGTCAGCGGGTTCCTGCCACCGCTCGGCCGGCACGAAGGGGTCGATCACCAGGCCGATGCCCAGCTCGGCCGCGGCGGCGAAGACGGCGTGCTGGTCGGCGCCGAGCAGTTGTGCGTGAGCGGTCGGGGCGGTCAGGCCGTTGGCGGGCAGCCCGGCGCGCAGGGCCTCGGCGTTTTCGAGAACGCCGTACGGCTCCACCTGCGTGAAGCCGATCGCGGCGAGCCGCCGCAGGGTGTCGGCGGGATCGGCCGCGAACGCGTCTCGGACCGAATACAGCTGCACGGAAGGCTCGCTCATCACCGGCTCCTCCACTTCCTCGTGGCGGCCGTCCGCCACGGCTCCTCAATTTCTACCACCTGGTCAAAATTGCCACCAGGGGCTGTCAGCCGGACGGCCGCGTGCGGCGGTTCACGCCGGACGGGGTTTTGGCAAGCGGCCGATGGGGCAGTTACGCCAAGAGCAGGAAGCCAGGTCGATCCCGGGAGGTGCCGGCACGTGGACAGGGCAGGGGACGAAAGGGACACCGCGGCCGCCGTCGGGCGCCCGTCGGCGGCCCGTCGCGACCTGACGGACCTGTCCGAAGCCGCGCGCGACCTCGACCGGCGGATCGAGCAGCACCTCGAGCGGCTGCGCCGCGAACGCGCCCAGCGCGCCGCGGACATCCCCGGCCAGCGGCTCCGCCCGAGCGGCTGAGAGAGCCACCTCGGGTTCACCGCGCGGACGCGACCTACTACGCTGGGTGGCCCAACGCCGCACGCCGCGCCGCACACACGCCGCACATCACAGTCCTGCGAGGTCGCCATGTCCGACACGCCATCCGCGCTGTCCCCGAGCCAGACGCCGGTGGGCGTCGACCCGGCCCGGCCGAGCATCGCGCGGATCTACGACGGGTTCCTCGGCGGCAACAACTTCTACGAAGTCGACCGCGTGGTGATGGAGAAGATCCGCGCGGCGGTCCCGGAAGCGGTGGACATCGCCCGCGGCAACCGCGGGTTCCACAACCGCGCGCTGCGGATGCTGGCCGGCCAGACGAAGATCAGCCAGTTCGTCGACTGCGGTTCCGGGCTGCCGACGGCCGAGAACACCCATCAGATCGTCCAGCGCATCGACAAGGACAACACGGTCGTCTACGTCGACAACGACCCGGTGGTCCTCGCCCACGGCCGCGCGCTGCTCGTCGAGAACGACTTCACGCACATGGTCGAGGCGGACATCTTCCAGCCGCAGGAAGTGCTGCGCCACAAGGAAGTCCGGGCGCACGTCGACTTCTCCGAGCCGGTCGCCCTGCTGCAGGTGGGCACGATGCACCACTACGAGGGCGACGGCGTCTTCGACATCATGCGCGAGTACATCGACGCGCTGGCACCCGGTTCGTACGTGGTGCTGTCGCACTTCTTCGACCCCGAAGTGCCGGAGCTGACCGAGATCGCCAAGCGGATCGAGCAGATCCTCGTGCAGGGCCCGCTCGGCGCCGGCCGCTTCCGCACCCGCGCGGAGATCGAAGCGATGCTGGCCGGCCTCGAGATCGTCCAGCCGAACGCGACGTCCGGGCCGGGCATGGCGGTCTGCGACGAGTGGTGGCCGGACGGCCCCCGGCTCACGCCGCTCAGCGACTCGGCCAAGTGCGTCGCCGGGATCGTCGGCTACAAACGGTAGCGCCTCACCCCTCCTCGGCCGGCTCTTCGGCCGGGGCCGCCTCGCCGCGCACCCACTTCAGCTTGACCTCGAACTGGCCCTGCAGCCCGGTCCGCGCGATCACGGCCCCCGCCTGGGCGTCCAGCTTGACGCCGAACTTGAGCTCGACCTCGTCCGGGCCCAGGTCGCGGAACTGCGCCAGCGCGGCGGACGCGGCCGCGCGGACCTCGCTCAGCGCGTGCTCGAAGGTCGTGGTCGCCTTGCGGAGCACCCCCGACGGCACCGACGCCTGTTCCAGGCCCGGTTCCCCTTCGACCTCGACGACCACCGAACCGCCGTCGTCCAGCGGGAACCGCACGAACTCCTGCACCGGATCTCCTTCTCCGTAAGGGACTAGCACGGCAGGTCGAGCCACTGGTCCTGGCCGATGCCCTGGCGCACCTGCTCGAGCTTGTCGAGCAGGAAGGGCAACCGGTCGGGACGGGCCAGGTACTCCAGCACCGCCTGGTAGAACGCGCTGGTCATCGCCGAGGGCATCAGGTCCGACGCGTCGAAGCACAGGTCGCCGTCGCCCGCGAGGGTCGCCGCGATCCGCCGGCTCACCTCGCTGCGGTAGACGTCCGGGCCGGCCAGGTGCTGGTGCACCGAGAACGTCGTCCCGCCGGACGGCCAGATCCGCTGGCCCTCCGCCCCGGCCAGGTAGGCCATGAGCCGGCGCGCCGCCGGGGTGTCGCGGAACATCCCGGCGAGGTCCGCCGAGACCTCGGACGGGCCGGCGCCGCCGGAACCGGGGAACGGGAAGAACCGGAAGTCCCGGTCGGGCACCGGCGGCCCGCTCGCGCGCCGGATCGCGGTGTAGCCGCCGATCGCGAACGAGCCGAGGTGTTCCAGCGCGCACCCGGGCGGGTCGGCGAACATCGCGCGGCCGGCGTCGGCGAACGACGTCAGCAGCGCCGCCGTGCTGCCGCCGCGGACCGCGCCCGGCGCGAGGACCAGCGTGCCCCAGCTGCGCCAGGCGTCCACCATCGCCGCGTCGGTCCAGGGCAGCCGGCCCGCGGTCCAGCTGCGGTAGACGTCCGGTCCGGCGCGGTGCAGCAGGATGTCCTCCAGCCAGTCCGTGCCGGGGAACCCGGAGTTCGGCGGGGCGCCCATGCCGAGGCACCACGGCCGCTGCCCGGCCGCGGCCAGCCGCTGGGACGCGGTGACGAGTTCGTCCCATGTGGACGGTACCGGCCCGGGGAACGACTTCGGCGTGTACCAGACGATGCTCTTCAGGTCGGCCTTCACCACGACCGCGTACACGGCGTTCTCGCCGAGCTGCTGCAGCTTCCGCCACTGCGGGCTGTACGCCGCCGTCGCCTCCGCACCAAGGACGGCGTCCAGGGGCTTCACGTCCCCGGAGCGCACGTACCCGGCGAGTTCGGCCGGGTTGGACAGCACCGCCACATCGGGCGGGGTGCCCTGCTGCAGGTCGCCGCGCAGGACCTGGTTCTGCGCGCGGGTGCCCTGGTAGTCCACCGGGATCCCGGTCGTCTGGGTGAACCCGTCGAGCACCTGCCGGAACGCCTTCTGCTCGTCGCCGGTCCACGGCCCCAGCACCGTCACCGGCTCCGGGCCGCTCCCGGCGGAACACCCGGACAGCAGCAGGACGACGGCCAGCACCAGAGCGGCGCAGCGCTTCACGACGCCCTCCTCGCGCGGAACCGGTATTCGTCGAGCCGGGGTTGCAGGCCGCCGGCCGCCAGGACCCCGATCCCGGCGGCCAGCACGGGAATCCCGTAGCCGAGCACGCCGGTCCAGCCCGGTTCGGTGAGCCCCGGCCCGAGCAGCGCGGCCTCGTCGACCTCGTCCGGCGGCGCGACCGCGGCGCCGGGCGGGGTGGTCGTCGTGGCGGCCAGCGCGGCCACGGTGTCGCCGCACGCGGCCGCCCCACCCGGCCCGCACTGGGCGACCACCACCCGGACGAGCGCCGCCCGGGCCCCGGCGGCCGCCGCCGTGGTGCCGGCGGACTGCGCGGCCACGGTCCGTTCCAGCGCAGCCCCGCTGTCCCGCGCGTCCGACTGGACGCCCAGCAGCAGCGCGGTTCCCGCGCCCAGCAACACGCACGCCGCCGTGGCCGCCAGCAGGGCGGTGTTCACCGTGCGCCGGAACCGCCGGGCGAGGAACCGCTGGGCCCACCCGAGCGTGCCGAGCAGGACGACCAGCGGCAGCGCCCACAGCAGCGTGATCGCCGGGTCCAGCCATTCGGTGTCCAGCTGGTGGTCGAGCGCGGCCCGCTGGGCGGCTTCGAGCGTGTCGAGCCGCGCGAGGATGCCGTTCTCCGGTGCGGTCAGCAGATCGGACGCCGACAGCAGGTCGCTCGCGGCGAGCGGGCCACCGCCGTCCTGCCGGTAGTGGGCGTCGGCCTGGCCGATGACGCTGTTGTAGGCCGGCAGCAGTCCTTCGATCAGCCGGAGCGTCTGGCTGCCCTGGTCCCCGGCCGCGTTGTGCTCGGCGACCCGGGCGAGCTGCTGGCTGGCCAGGGCGATCCCGTCCTCGTACTGTTCGCTGGGCCCGGTGAGCTGCACCTGGTTGCGTTCGAAGGCCGACATCGCGGCGCGGTGCGCGGCCACGAGCGCCCCCTTGGCGAGCGACACTTCGAGCACCGCGGGCGCGGTCCGCTCCCGTACCTCGGCGAGGCTGGCCCGCACGCCGAGGAAGGTCGCCAGCGCCGTCCCCAGCACCAGCACGCTGCCGGCGACGAGCCCGAGCCGCAGCCACCACAGGGTCTGCCGGGTGGTGCTGATCGCGGTCACGAGGGCGCTCCCGCCTCGAACGGTTCGCCGCAGTGCCCGCACCGCTTCGCCGTCGGCCGCGCTTTGTGTCCACAGTGGACGCATTCGCGCGGGGCGCCGACGGCTTCGGCTACGACGGCGACGGGTTCCGCCGCGCCGGTGTAGGTGGAGATCGTCGATCCGAGCACCAGGGAAAAGCCGTCCCGTGGGCGCACGCCGTCCTTGATCGCGACCGTGCCGTCGTCGCGCACGTCGATCAACCGGCCCAGGCGCTTGAGGATCTCCGCGTTGCCCAGCTCGGTCGCCAGCCGGACCGCGGCGCCCCATTCGCGGGCCGCCGCCACCCGGTCGTCGCGCTCGAAGGCGTCCCAGCCCGCCCGGACCGCGCGGCCCAGCTCGGCCTGGCCGGTGACGCGGGCGACGTTGTCGTCCGGCACGCTGGACAGCGCGAGGTCGTCGGTCAGGTAGCCGACGACGGCCTGTTGTTCGCCGACCGCCCGGTCCGCGCCGGCGAAGAGGGTGACCGTGCCCAGCAACCGGTCTTCGTACCGCGTCAGCTCCCCCGTCTCGACGTCGAGGCAGACGTGGTACTCGCGCAGCTCGTCGCCCCACGCGCCCGTCGGCAGCTCGATCGCGTTCCCCTCTCGGGGATGGCACTGCGCGGTGAGTTCGACCTCGGTCGGGAACACCTGCTTGACGAACCGCAACCGGCTGTAGGGCATCGTGGTCAGCCGCAGCCGGACGTCCGGCACGGTCCGGCCCATCGCCCGCTCGACCAGGCGCCGGAAGTCCCCGGCGAGTTCGGCGTCCTCCAGGACGGCGTCCGCGCTGCCGCGCAGGACCGACGCGATGCGCTGCAGGTCCCGCGGTTCCCAGTCGTCGCCGATGCCCCGGGCGTCGCAGGCGAACTGACCCCGGCAGCGGTCGAGCGCGGCGTCGAGGGCTCCCGCGCGGTCGGACTCGTTCTTGCCGTCGGTGAGCAGCACCGCGTGCCGGATGGCGGCCGGGGTCTTCGCGAACAGGTCCCGGGCCAGGTCCAGCCACGTGCTCATCGCCGTACCGCCGCCGGCGATGAGTTCGGACGCCGCCGCCTTCGCTTCGTGGCGGGTCCGCTCGTCCGCCACCGCCAGTGGCGGCTCGGCCGGGTAGACGAGCCGGGCGCGTCCGGTGCATTCGACGACCCCGAACAGCACGCCGTCCCGCAGCGAGCCGACGGCCGCCCGGCAGGCGTGCCGCGCGGCCTCGATCTTCGTCGGCGGCCAGTCCATCGAGCTGGAACAGTCCACCAGCAGCAGTTCGGCGGTCACCGGCGGCCCGGCCGCGGGGACGCCGGCCTCGCCCACCCGCACGGTGAGCACGACGTCCATCCGGTCGTCGCTCGGCGCCAGGTACTTGTTCTGGCTCAGCTGGAGGGTGAACGACGGGTCGGGCATCGGGTCACCTTCTCGTCTTCGGCCGGACGGAGTTCGCGAGATCGACCAGGACGCCGTGTTCGTTCCGGTCGCGCGCCCGCTCGGCGAGCCGGCGCAGGGACTGCTCGAGCAGCGACCGCAGGCCGCGTTCGGTGACGCGCTCGCCGAGGAGCGCGCCGCCGTTCCAGCCCTCGCCGCCGTCGCCATCGCGGTCGCCGAGCCCGGCCAGTGCGGCCTCGCGGACCAGCGCCTCCAGCCGGTCCTGGGCCTCCCGGTCGAGGTAGAGCTCGGGCAGCCGCCGGGCCGCGTCGGCGAAATCCTCCCGGCCCGGCGGCCCGGACGGCAGGCGCCCGGCCCGGATCCGCACGGCGGCGATCCGCGCGGCGTCGTAATGGCGCGAGATCGGCGGCACGGCGTCGAGCAGGGCGACCGCGGTGTCGCGGCCGTGGGTGCGCAGGGCGCAGCGGGCCAGGCCGAAGGCGGCGCTGACCTGGCCGTGGTCGCGGTGCCACACCGAGCGGTAGCAGCGCTCGGCCTGCTCGGTGTCGCGGCGCAGCTCGGCGCAGAACCCCAGCGCCAGCTTCGGGGCGATCTCGCCGGGCCAGCTGCGGTGCACCCGGTCGAACGCGGCCGCCGCCTGCTCGGCGTCGTCGCGGGCCAGCGCGAGCAGGCCGTGGTGCCAGGCCGCCCGCCAGTCGCGGGCGGCCTCGGCGCCGAGCAGCTGTTCGGCTTGGGACAGCGCCGCGGCCGCGGCGTCGGAATCCCCCAGCGCGACCTGCGCGCGCGTCCGGGCGAACGCGATTTCGGCCGAGGGCTCACCGAACATCGCGAGCTTGCCCAGCCAGCGGTGCGGCCCCGGCGCGCCCGCGATGGCGATGAACTCGGCCGCGGCGTCTTCGGGGGCGACCCGCGGGATCGGCAGCCGGCCGGCCCCGTCCGCGGCGCTCGGCAGGCCGAGGTCCAGCGGGCCGTCACCGCCTTCGCCGCCGGCCCAGTGGTCGAGACCGGGCACCGCACCGAGGCCGTCGTCGAGCAGTTCCGCGGTGTCCTCGAACAGCGCCGACGGGACCGGCCGCGGCCGTTCGTCGCGCAGCGAAAGGATTTCCCGGCGCACGCCGTCGAGCTGTTCGGCCATTTCCGCCGCCGTGGTGAACCGCCGCTCGAACGGCGCGACGGCCCGTTCGAGCACCCGGTGCAGCGAGTCCAGGCCGCCGGCGACCCGGTCCGGGTCGACGTCTTCGCTCGCGGCTTCGAGCAGCACCTGCAGCGTCCGGCCCACGGTGTGCAGGTCCGAGCGGATGGTCAGGCCGTGCCGCGCGAGTTCGTGCGCCGGCGCCTGGAACCCTTCGGTGCCGACGCTCGGCCCGGCCGGGTCGTCGAGCGCGCGGGCCGCGCCGAGGTCGATGACCTTGACCCGCTTGTCGCCGTGGATCACGTTCTCCGGCTTCATGTCGCAGTAGAGCAGGCCTTCGCCGTGGAGGTAGTCCAGCGCGCCGAGGATCGCCCGGCCGTAGACGATCACGTGCTCCACCCGCGGCGGCGGCCCCTGCTTGAGCAGGTCCCGCAGCGACCGCCCGCCGACGTACTCCATCACCAGGTAGGTGTCCGGTTCGCCGCCACCGGGCGGGGTGTGCTCGACGAAGTCGCTGATCCGCACGATGTTCGGGTGGTCGAGCCGGACCAGCACGTCGCGTTCGACCCGCGCCATCGCCTTCAGCACGGCGTTGCCGCTGTTGATCACGCCCTTGAGCGCGACGTGCTGGCCGGCCAGCGCGGAGTCGGCGGCCAGGTACACCCAGCCGAGCCCGCCCCGGGCGAAGCAGCCGAGGACGTCGTAGCGGTCGCCGACCCGCTCGCCGCGGTTCAGCTTGGGCAGGAAGGAAAAGCGCTCGCCGCAGTTTTCGCAGTACCCCTCGGCGAACGCGGGTTCGCCGGCGTACGCCCGGCCGACGGCTTCCCCGCAGTGCCCGCAGAACCGGTGCTGCTCGGGGTATTCCGGGTCGGCGAGGACGAGCTTCTCCGGGTCCGGCACCTCGATCGCGGGCAGCGACTGGAAGTCCGCCTCGCCACTCCACAGCTCGACACTGCGGCGGGTGCTTTCCGGGGCCGGCACCGACGTCGGCGGCGGCTCGGCCGGCACCCGGCGGCGGCCGCACACCTCGCAGAACCCGATCGGGCCGACCGGACGGCCGTGGCACCACGCGGTTTCGGTCGTCACGCGCCCTCCAGCCGGCGGCGGACCGCCCGTACGTACCGTTCGACCAGCCCGGCGGCGGCTTCCGGCTCGCCGGGCCGCAGGGTCAGCGCCGCCATGGCCGGCCGGTACAGCTCGGCCAGTTCCTCGTCCTCCATCAGGCCCGCGTCGGTCGCCTTGGCGTTGTAGCCGCGCAGCCGTCCGTGCAGTTCGTCGTGCCGGGCGGCCAGCGCGTCGAGCTCGGCGTACAACCGGACCAGCGCCCACCGGGCCGCTTCCGCGTCGCGTTCGGTCGCCGCCAGCGCCCGCCGCACCCGGCCCGGCTCGATCCGCTCGCCCGCCGAGCGCAGCGCCGCCAGCCGCAGCCGCAGATCCGCGGAGCTGCCGGGCACCGCCGTGCGCGCACCGATCCGGGCGGCTCGCTCCCGCGTGCGGTCCTCCTCGTGCTCCACCATCTCGACCAGGAGCGCCAGCCGATCCAGGCGCCGCGCGTTGCGCTCGTTCTCCCAGCGCCGGGCCAGGCGCACGCCGGGTGAGTCGGGGCCGCTGAACTGGACCAGCACGGTGGCGCCCTTGTCGACCAGCGGCCGCACCACGTCGGTGAGCACCTCCTCCGGCGCCCGCGCGTCTTCGACGCCGGTCACCGCCACCGCGACGTCCTCGGGGTTGGTCTCCAGCACGGTGAGCACCTCGCCGGTGCTGATCCCGGCGCTGACGTGCTCGGCCACCTCACCGGTGGTCTTGCCGGTCGCGTCCACGATCGCGGCGAGCCGCTCGCCGGAGATCCGGGAGCCCCGGCGCTCGCGCCGCACCTGCGCCAGGAAACCGTCCCGGACGGCGGAGTCGCGATCCCCGATGACGACGATCAGCGGACCGGCCGACGGCCTCGGCGGCTCGCCCACCCACCGGGCGACGTCGGGCACGTGCCGGACGATCACCTCGACCGGGATCAGGTAGGCGAGCCCCGCGCGTTCGTCGGTGTATTCGGTGACCACCATGCCGAGCACCGCACCGGTGGCCTTGTCGATCACGCCGGCGCCGCTGAACCCGCGCCGCACGCGCTCGCCGGGCAGCGGCGAGTTGAGCTGGATCCACTCCCCGGCGGCGCCGGCCGGGCCGGCCAGCTGGGCGTTGTTCACCCAGACGCCGTAGCGGTGCGGCGCCGGAAAGCCGTAGGTGTGGACCACCCGGTCACGGACCGCGCCGAGCCGGACCAAAGGGGCGCCCGGCACGTGCGGGAACGCTTCGGCGAGGTCCAGCAGCGCGATGTCGCCGCGGCCGTCCTCCGACGGCGGCACCCAGCAGCCGGGCCGCACCTCGGCGAGCGTCTCCGGCATGCCGTCCAGCCCGACGAACCGCACCAGCACGTGCGCCCCCGAAAGCGCTTCCTCCCCCGCGGCCTGCACGACGTGCGCGCAGGTGAGCACCGTGGATTCGCCCAGCAGCATGCCGGCGCCCAGTGCCCGGCCCGACGAGTTCACCAAGCACACTCGCCACGGTTCCGGATCCCCCGCGCGCCCCTCGGCAGAACCGTTGTGCTCCCTCACCGGGTGCGACCTTACGACCCCGCACCGACAGTCCGGGGCGGGTTCGCCCGCTTACCCCCGCAGATCACCCGATCGGCCGCTGAACCCCGGGCGGCCGTGGAAAACTCACGAACCCGGGCCGGCGGCCGGTGCGTGATCTCAGGCGATCGTGCGCAGCCGGCGGAGGGCGAAGAACACCAGCGCGGCCGCCAGGAGCACGAAGATCCCGGTCTCGATGCCCTGGAAGAGCCAGAACCGGTCCCCCGGCTGGTACTGCAGCCAGTTGGCCGCCGCGGGGCCCGCCGAGTCGTCACCGCAGCCGCCGGGCGGGCACGGGCCGAGCTGCGCGTTCGGCAGGACGAGGTCCCCGGCCGCGTTGCGGACCCCGGCGTCCATCACCCAGTTGCCGGACGCCGGGTTCGGCGTCTGCCCGCCGGTCGGCGAGAAGGTGAGGCTCTGCGCGGGCAGGTACCGCGGCCGCGCGAGGACCTCGATCGCGACGCGGACCGCCGCGAACCCGACCAGGGCGATCCCCATGGCGGGCAGGACCTTCCGCCACCGCGTCCCGGCGAAGACGCCCAGCGCCAGCGCGAACAGCGTGTACGCGATCGGGACGATCCCCTGCACGTCGAACGAAAGGTAGTTCAGCCGGCCGGTGCTCGCGCTCACCAGCGGCCGGAACCACCACGACACGCCCAGCGCGTACCCGACGGACAGCACGGTGGTCATCGCCCCGACCAGGCCGAACTTGGCCAGCGCCCACTGCAGGCGGGTCACCCCCTGCGTCCACACCAGACGGTGGGTGCCCTGCTCGACCTCGCGGGCCACCAGCGGCGCGCCGAAGAACACACCGACGAGCACCGGCAGCACCACGAACAGGACGGCGATGAACACCATGCCGCCGAACTCCTGCTGGAACTGGTGGCCGAGGCTTTCGCACCGCGAAACGGCTTCGGTCTGCGTGATCAGCGACGCGTTGCCGAGCGCGGCCCGGCAGGCACCCAGGCCGAGGCTGTCGTACTTCGCGTGCATCGCCAGGCCCGTGGGCACCATCAGCGCGCCGAGCGCGGCCAGCGCGGCGAGGGTGAACAGCGCCTGCTTGCGGTGTTGCCGCCAAGCCAGCCAGATCACGCCGGCACCTCCCACGCGGACGCCGGAACGCGGGTCTCCGCCTCGGCGAGGTGCGCGAGCACCACGTCTTCCAGGGTCACTTCGTGCTCCGTCCACAGTGGATCGATCGGGCCGTCGCCCCGGCGGACCAGCATGGTCGACTGGCGTTCGGTGTGGCTCGCCCGGACCACCTCCGCGACCCCGGCGATGGATTCGCTCCCGGCCCGCGGGCCGGTGAGCGTGCAGTGGCCGGCGAGCAGCTCGTCGACCGGACCCGCCAGCCGGACGCGGGACCGCTGCAGGACGATCAGGTGGTCGCAGCTGCGTTCGAGGTCGGCGAGCAGGTGCGAGGACAGCAGCACGGTGGTCTCGCTCTCGGCCACCGCACCCATCAGCGTCTGCATGAATTCGCGGCGGGCCAGGGGGTCGAGGCTGGCGATGGGCTCGTCGAGCAGCAGCAGCCGGGGGCGTTTGGCCAGCGCCAGGGCCAGGGCGACCTGGGCGCGCTGGCCACCGGAGAGCTTCCCCACCGCCTGGTGCGGCGGGATGCCGAGCATGGCCAGCCGGTCGCGGGCCAGCGCGGCGTCCCAGCGGCGGCGGTTGAGCTTGCCGCCCATGGTGACCAGGTCCGCCGCGGTGAAGTCGCGGTAGAGCGGGGTGTCCTGCGCGACGAACCCGATGTCCGTCAGAGCGGCGTGCGGTGCCCGCCCGAAGACGCGCACCTCGCCCTCGTCGGGTTTCAGCAGGCCGACGACCAGGTGCAGCAGCGTCGTCTTGCCCGCGCCGTTCGGGCCGACCAGCGCGGCGATCCGCCCGGCAGGCACCTCCAGCGCGCAATCGCGCAACGCCCAGGTGCGGCCGTAGCGCTTGCCCAGCGCCACGGCTTCCACCGCCAGTTCCATTCCGGACTCCCTACGACAGGTCGTGCGGCACCCGGGTGCCGCGGATCGTGGTCTCGATGAGGGCGGCGATGTCGTCCGGCGACATCCCGGCGGCTTCGGCGCGTTCCAGCCAGGCCACCAGCTCGTCGCGCAGCTGTCCCTGGCTGCCCAGCGACGGCCCGGCCAGGCTGCCGGTGACGAACGTGCCGACCCCCGGGCGGCCTTCGGCCAGCCCTTCCAGCACCAGCTCGCGATAGGCCTTGAGCACGGTGTTCGGGTTGATCGCCAGCGCCTCGGCCACGTCCCGCACCTTCGGCAGCTGGTCGCCGGGCCGCAGCAGGCCGACGCGCAGCGCCTGCTTCGCCTGGACGACGAGCTGCATGTACGTGGCGACCCGGGAACGGCCGTCGAGCACGAACTCGATCACCCTGCCCACCCTTCTATTGTCTTACGACATTAAGACAACACCTCCCGGCGCCCGGCTGTCAAGGCATAAGGTCTCGATCGGACGCGCACACCGGCACCGGGAGGCAGGCATGTCGTTGTTGGACGAGCTCGGCAAGGCGATCGCGGGCGGAGCGGTCGAGATCGTCGACCTGACCGCTCCCCTGAGCTCGAGCACGCCGATCCTGCGGTTGCCCGAGCCGTTCGCCAACACGATCCCGTTCCGCCTGGAAGAGATCAGCCGCTACGACGAGCGCGGGCCGCGGTGGTACTGGAACGACATCCACACCGGCGAGCACACCGGCACCCACCTGGACGTCCCGGTGCACTGGGTGTCCGGAAAGGACGGTCACGACGTCTCGCGGGTGCCGCTGAAGACGCTGGTGGCGCCCGCGGTCGTGCTCGACTTCTCGGCCCGGGCGGCCGAGAACCCGGACTTCCTGCTGTCGATCGACGACGTCCGCGCGTGGACGGCGGAGCACGGGCCCCTGCCGGACGGTGGCTGGCTGCTCTACCGCACCGGCTGGGACACCCGCAGCGGCGACCAGGAGGAGTTCCTCAACGCCGACGAGACCGGCTCGCACACCCCCGGGGTCTCGCCCGAGTGCGCGCGGTGGCTCGCCGAGGAAACGCCGATCACCGGCCTCGGCGTGGAGACGGTCGGCACCGACGCGGGTCAGGCGCCCGGCCTCGAGCCGATGTTCCCCTGTCACGAACTGCTGCTGGGCGCGGGCAAGCACGGCCTGACCCAGCTGCAGAACCTCGCGGCACTGCCGCCGACCGGCGTGCTGCTGCTGGTCTCCCCGCTGCCGATCGTCGGCGGCTCGGGCAGCCCGGCCCGCGTGCTGGCCCTGGTGGAGCGGTGAACGTCGCCGAACTGGTCGGCCGGACCCTGGCCGGCCTCGGCGTCGGCACGGCGTTCGGGGTGGTGGGCAGCGGCAACTTCGAGGTGACGAACGCGCTGCGGGCGGGCGGCGTCCGGTTCGTCGCCGCCCGCCACGAGGGCGGCGCGGCGAGCATGGCCGACGCGTACGCCCGGATGAGCGGCGAGGTGTCGGTGCTGTCGCTGCACCAGGGCTGCGGCCTGACCAACGCGGTCACCGGCATCACGGAGGCGGCCAAGAGCCGGACGCCGATGCTGGTGCTCACGGCGGACTCCGCGGGCGCGTCGGTGCTGTCGAACTTCCGCATCGACCAGGACGGCCTGGCCGCGGCGGTCGGCGCGGTGCCGGAGCGCGTGCACTCACCCGAGAGCGCGGTGGCCGACACGGTGCGGGCGTTCCGCACGGCCCGGCAGCAGCGCCGGACGGTGGTGCTGAACCTGCCCCTCGACGTCCAGGCCCAGCCGGCACCGGACTCGCCCCCGCCGCCGGTGCCGGCCGGCCCCGCCCCGGTACGGCCGGACGCCGCTGCGGTGGCGGCGCTGGCGAACCTCCTGGCGGCGGCCGAGCGCCCGGTGTTCATCGCCGGCCGCGGCGCCCGTTCGAGCGGGGACGTGCTGCGGGAGCTGGCCGCGCGGTGCGGCGCCCTGCTGGCGACGTCCGCCGTGGCGCACGGCCTGTTCCACGGCGACCCGTTCGCCTTGGGCATCTCGGGTGGTTTCGCCTCCCCGGCGGCGGCCGAGCTGATCGTGGGCGCCGACCTGGTCGTCGGCTGGGGCTGCGCGCTGAACATGTGGACCACCCGCCACGGCAAGCTGCTGAGCCCGCACGCGAAGCTGGCCCAGGTCGACCTCGAGCAGGCGGCGCTCGGCGCGCACCGCCCGATCGACCTGGGCGTCGTCGGCGACGTCGGGTGCACGGCGTCGGACGTCCTCGCCCTGGCCTGTTCGAGCCCGGGCTACCGCACGGACGAGGTGGCGGCCCGGATCGCGGGGGGACGCTGGAACGACGTCGCGCACGAGGACCTCTCCGGTGACGGCCGCATCGACCCCAGGACGTTGAGCAGGCTCCTGGACGAGCTGTTGCCCGCCGAGCGGATCGTCTCGATCGACTCGGGCAATTTCATGGGCTACCCGAGCGCGTACCTGTCGGTGCCGGACGAGCAGGGGTTCTGCTTCACGCAGGCGTTCCAGAGCATCGGCTTGGGCCTGGGAACGGCCATCGGAGCGGCACTGGCCCGCCCGGACCGCCTGCCGGTCCTGGGCACCGGCGACGGCGGGTTCCACATGGCACTGTCCGAATTGGACACAGCGGTCCGCCTGGGCCTGCCCCTGGTGGTGATCGTGTACAACGACGCGGCGTACCGAGCGGAGATCCACCACTTCGGCGACGCGGACATGGCGACGGTCCGCTTCCCGGATTCCGACCTGGCGGCCATCGCCCGCGGCTTCGGCTGCACGGGCATCACGGTCCGGGCGGCGGCGGACCTGTCCCCGGTGCGCGACTGGCTCGCGGGGCCGCAATCGGGTCCCCTGGTGATCGACGCCAAGATCGCCGACGACGGCGGATCCTGGTGGCTGGCGGAGGCGTTCCGCCACTGACCCACCCTTGACAAGGGACCTCGGACGCCGGGATGCTGACCGAGTTGTCTTACAGTCGTAAGACAGTGGGGGAACTACCCGAGGAACTCGCATGCGACTGTTCATGGCCGTACTGATGGCGGGCGTTCTGCTGGCCGGCGTTCTGCTGGCCGCCCCGGCGGACGCGGGCCAGCAGCGCCCTGACCCGGTGGCGGGGGTGCTGGCAGCGTTCGACAGCCACCCGATCGTGGCAAAGTCCAGCCCCGACGTGGGGACGTTCGTGTTCGACCTGATCCGCGACCCCAGGTTTCCGGGCCGGGTGAACGACATAGCGGTGGAGTGCGGCAACGCGCGTTTGCAGCCAATGTTGGACGCGTACATCTTCGGGGCCGAGGTCCCGCAGATCAGCCACGTGTGGCGCGACACGACGCAGCCGAGCTGCGGATTTTCGACGTTCTACGAGCAGCTGTTCGCGTTGGTCCGCCAGGTCAACACGACGTTGCCGGCGGCACGCAAGGTCCGGGTGCTGGCCACCGATCCCCCGGTCGACTGGAGCCAGGTCCGGTCACCGGCGGACCTGGACCCGTTCCTGGACCGCGACGCTTCGATCGTGTCGGTGGTGAAGACCCAGGTGCTGGAGAAGAACCGAAAGGCATTGATGCTGTTCGGCTTGGGGCACCTGACCCACAACGGAGGCAGCGCAGCGGTAGGCCAGCTGGAACGTTCCTATCCGGGGGCGGCGTACGTGATCGCGGACCACCGGGGGTTCACGACGGACAACGCGCGATTGGAGCGGCAGCTGGGGACGTGGCCGGCTTTGGTGCCGTTGAAGGGTTCGTGGCTGGATTCCCTGGAGACGACGTACTTCCCCGTCAATCGGGAGTATCCGCCGGGAACGCGAGGGTATCCGGGAGTGGACGCGTATTTGTACGAGGGCCCGGCGGATCTGTTGCTGCGCGAGCCGTTGTCGGCCCGGGCGGTGTTGGACACGGAGTACGTATCGGAACTCCGCCGCCGAGCGGCGGCGATCGATGCGCCGCCGGATTCGATCGAGTGGCCGGAGACGTTCTTTGAGCGGGAGCGGACATCGGGAGTCTTGCTGCGAGGTTGAGGGGCCGGGGGACCCCGGAGGCGACAAGGCTGCACGACGGTGGCGAGACTGCGTGGCTCTGGGGGCGAGACTGCGCCGCGGTGGGGCGACGTTACCCGGCTGCGGGGCGAGGCTGCGCGATGAAGGAAGGTCGCGCGGCGGCAGACGACGTTGCGCGGGGCGGAGAAAGGTCGCGTCACGGGAGGCGAGTTTGCGCAGTGTTGGGGACGAAGTTGCGCCGCGGTGGCCAGGCTGCGCAGCGATGGCACGACCTTTCGCGGCGAGCTTGCGGGCGAGGGACGCGGGTGTAGGCCCGTAGCCGTGCGGCTGCGGGCCTTTCCCGTTTTCAGGCTGCGAATGGCAGCGGTTCGTGGAGGTTGTTGCGCCGGGGTTTTCGGCGCCGGTCGAGGAAGATCGGTGGGAGGAATTCGGGGAGGCCGTCGGGGGCGATGCGGACCTCCCAGCCTGAGCGGTGCAGCAGCCGGTGGTGGTGAGCGCACATCAACACCAGGTTGTTGAGGTTGGTCGGGCCGCCGTCGGCCCAGTGCCGGATGTGGTGGCCCTGGCAGTGCCGCGGTGGGCGGTGACAGCCGGGGAAGGCGCAGCCGCGGTCGCGTAAGAACAACGCCCGGCGAAGCCCAGCGGAAATCAAACGGCGAAGGCGACCCAGGTTGAGGGGTTCGCTTTTGGCGCCCAGGACGGCGGGGATGATCATGGCGTCGCAGGCGTGGACGCGGGCTTCGGCGGCGGTCATGGTGCCGGTGTCGCCGAGGGTCGCGGTGCCGGTGCCGGACTGCAGGTCGGTGAGGGAGACCGCGACCATGACGTGGGATCGTTCCCCGGCCTGCATCGGCAAGTCCGGAGAGTTGAAGGCCAGGTCGATGGCGTCGGAGAAGGCATCGCCATAGCGCTGGGGGTGGGGGCGATGGTCGGGGCCGTCGTCGCCGGTGCGGCGCTCCGCCAAGGCATCGAGCAGAGCGCTGGCGCGGGTGCCGGTCTCATCGTCGAACTTGCCGTTCAACACCCAGACCCCGGATCTTCGGCGACGCAGGAACAACTCCCGAACCGGGACGACCGGCTCAGTGTCGTCCGGCTCGGCACCATCAGGGTTGAGGTGAGCAAGGATCCGGGCACCGAGAACCGCGACCTGCTTATGCCCGGCCTCAGCCGCGAACGCCAACAGATCAGCCTCGACGCGGTCACGATGCTCAGGCGGCACCTCCGCCAGCACCCCGGTAATCGTGTCGATCATCGGAGCACTCAGCGACCCAGACAAGGCAGCAACACCCGTGCCCGGCGCCAGAGCCGGGATCGGGGTGCCATCGAGAGCGCGACCCGGATTGACCAAGCGGGCACGCCTCACCAGACGTTCCGCCGCCGACCTCGGAAGGTCACCCAAGTGCTCCAGCAACCGAGCGACAGACCGGTAGCCGAACACCTCCATCACCCCACGCTGCTCGATCTCCACCACCAGCGCCCCCAGCTCCGCCTCCGCAGACCGCATACACGCGAGCAACTCACCGAGACGGTCGGC